>JASHUR010000397.1 GCA_030039895.1 Acidobacteriaceae bacterium
ACAGAATCTCGTATGGAATCGTTCCCACAAGGTCAGCATGCTCGTAGGCTGTAATCGCCTGCGGGCCTTGCTCTCCAATCAGAACCACTTCATCGCCAATCGCAAGCCCGGGAACATCCGTCACATCCACAATCGTGAGGTCCATCGAGACTCGGCCCGCAATCGCAGCCCGCTGCCCGCGCACCAGTACGGCTCCACGGTTGGAAAGCAACCGGTTAAGCCCATCCGCATAACCCACAGGCAACAGCGCCAGCCGCGTTTCCTGCTCCGCACGGAACGTCGCGCAGTATCCTGCCGTTTCGCCCTTCGCAATCGTGCGCAGAGACGCCGCTCGCGTCTTCCAGCTCAGTACCGGCTTCAGGTCATCGCTAAACTTCGGCTGCGCGCCGCCTGTAAATCTGGGCGCATATCCATACAGCGCCAGCCCCGGACGCAACATTGCCTTCGCTCCGTGCTTCTCAGCGAGCTTCACCAGTGCCTCCGGGCCGGGGTCGAGCAGGGTCGCGGAGTTTCCGGCATGTATCCAGCCCGGCTTAAAGCCGCGCGCACAAATCGTATCGATTGCAGTTACAAATCCGGCAAACTGCTCGGCCGTTGCCTGCCCATCCAGAATTTCTGACGAATGGAAATGCGTCATCACACCATCGAGCCGGAGTTGCGGAGTCTGCTGCAGCTTGTCCAAAAGCGTCGGAAGCACGTCCATCCGAACGCCCTGGCGAGACATCCCCGTGTCGATCTCCAGATGCACCGCCATCGGCCGCCCAACGCGTGCAGCCTCCTCCAGATGCACCATTTCCCAAACCACCGGAGTAATTCTGTGCGACAGCGCCGCTTCAGCCTCGCCCGGCCATAGTCCACCCATTGCCAGAATCTCAACATCGTTTGCGCCGGCTTGGCTGCATGCCGCGCGCACCCGCGCTCCCTCGGCCACGTCCGTCACGCCCAGCCACTTTGCGCCATTGGCAGCCAGTGCTCGTGAGCAGATCACTGTGCCATGCCCGTACGCATCGGCCTTCACCACGGCCAACATCTCCGCAGGCGCAGCCAGCCTGCGAAGCAGCTCAAAATTGTGCTGCAGCTTTGAGCGGGAAATCTCCGCCCATACAGGTCGACCCATCATCTCCATTGCGCCTGTCAATTGGTGGGCGGCGCGTTCGTGCTCTGCGTGCCCGGTTTCGCGCCTTTGTAGAGCAGCGGAATATGGAACGGCTCAGCGGCGTTGCTCGGCTTGTCGGATTTCTTCTTTTTCTTCGCTTCCTGCACGTCCCCCGGCAGGGCCGTCCGCTGCGACTGCACGCACTTCCACACCTCGCGCACATGCTGGTAAACGTGCGTAAAAACCCCGCGCTGCTCATGCACAACGCCATCCAGCTTGGTTTGCTCGATATAGGTCCCAGTCACAATGGCGATGTCTTCAATCACGCGCACGTTCACCACACGCTGCTCCATCATCACCACCTGCGGCGCCTCTTTCTCAAACATTGAGGCGACCACCTGGTTACGCGTCAAGACCTCGCCGGTCGACGAAATGTCGATAAATGTCGGCGAAAGAATTGTCTCCAGTGTGAACTGGTCGACTTTTACGCGGGACGTGCTCCACTGGTCCTCAATCTTCTGGAACTCTGTGATTAGAGGCGGTTGCTGAACGGTCTGCTGCGCCAGCACAACTGTGGGAACGGCGGCTGCGATCATGAAGCATGAGGCCGCGGCCAAACAGAGTAATATCTTCTTCATCTTTTCGGAACCCATGTTCCACCATGATAAATGGCTGACTCGGCATGAGGCCTGTTTCACACACAGATACACTATTTTTCACAGCCTTTCATCCCGCGAACGCTCTCCACTTTCCGGCCTAAACTATGTTCATGGCGACCCCCACCGACATCTCCTTCGAGCGCGGCCTGCCCGCATCCGTCGACGCGGAGCGGTCCATCCTCGGCGCTATTCTGCTCGAAAACCACGCCTACAACGAAGCCGCCGAAAAGCTTCGCCCTGAGGACTTCGCCCTCGACTCCCATCAGCGCATCTTCGCCCGCATGGCCGAGCTCATCGATGCGGGCCGCGCCGTCGACATCGTCACCCTCGCCGAAGAGCTCTCGCGCCGCAAGGAGGTGGAATCCGTCGGCGGTGTGGCCTATCTCGCGTCGCTCACTGAGGGCCTGCCGCGCCGTCTGTCCATTGAAGAATACGTCCGTATCGTCAAGGACAAGTCGCTTCTTCGCCAGCTCATCAGCATCTGCTCCACGTCGATCTCCCGCGCGGCGGACCAGAGCGAGGAGGCCCTCGAAGTCCTCAACGCCGCGGAGACGTCGCTGCTTGAGGTCACGGAGAAGGGAATTACCAGCGGCTTTGCCAGTATTCCCGAAATCGTACGCGGCTCTTTCGGCACCATCGACAACTTATATAAGGAAGGCCGGGAAGTCACCGGCCTTGCCACACACTTCGATGAATTCGACCGCATGACCAGCGGGCTTCAGAACTCCGAGCTCATCATCATCGCTGCCCGTCCCTCCATGGGCAAGACTGCGTTGGCCATCAACATTGCACAGAATGCAGCCGTGCACAGCGGCAAAACCGTCGCTGTCTTCTCGCTTGAAATGAGCAAGGAATCGCTTCTGCGCCGTATGCTCGCCTCGGAAGCTCAGGTGGACTCACAGAAAATCCAGAAAGGTTTCCTCGGCCGCGAGGACCACTCCAAGCTGTCCTCCGCGCTTGAACGCCTCGTTGAGTCGCAGATACATATTGACGACACGCCCGGCATCTCGCTGACGGAAATGCGCGCCAAGGCCCGCCGTCTACGCCAGGTGCGGGGCAGCCTCGATCTCATCGTCATCGATTATCTCCAGCTCATGTCCGCTTCCGCTATCGGCCCCGGCCAAAAGCGCTATGAGAACCGCACGCAGGAAGTTTCATCCATCTCGCGCGGTCTCAAGGCTCTGGCCAAAGAGCTCAAAGTACCCGTGATCGCCCTTTCCCAGCTATCGCGCGCCTCTGAGCAGCGCAGCGGAGACAAGAGACCCATGCTCTCGGACCTGCGCGAATCCGGCTCCATTGAGCAGGATGCCGACGTCGTGGCCTTCATTCATCGCGAAAGCTACTACAACCGCGACGAAAACGGGCAGCCCGACCCGGACACGGAAGGTAAAGCCGAAATTATCATCGCCAAACAGCGCAATGGCCCAACCGGCTCTGTGCAGCTGGCTTACCTCTCCAAGTACACCCGTTTCGAGAACATGTCCTACCGCGACGACGCTGGCTACTAGCGTCGGCCTGGTTATTCCAGCCCATTCCGGTTTCATGCGGTGAATATTTCGGCGTTGTCCGTTATTTCCTTTATATAGAGTGCGATAGCATCTACGCGTCGGCGCGGCACTCTCTCTCCTCGTCGCTTGCTCCCCCGCCTCACTCCCTGCCTGCCGTCCACACCAGCCCGCACCACGTCATAAACTGGCGCTTTTTTGAAAACAGGCGCATTATGATGGACAACCGTTCGTGCGATTTTGGAAGTTTCCATTAAGGAGGCTGACATGCGAACGAATTCCTACCTTTCGGCAGCTGCCAGGCACTCCTCGCTCTTATTGCTCAGCTTGTCTCTGGTTTTCGTCTTAGTTCTTCCAGCGCTTGCAGGTGGTCTGCAAAATCCTCCGATAACTTCCTATCCAACAGCCTACGCCTATTACGGCCCCGGCCAGGAGAACCATCCTTCCGCGCAGAACGTCTCACTGCCTTCGTCTCCAAACCCGATTGAATTGCTGGACACGAGTTCAGTAAGCCCGGAAACACTGGGCGATCTCCTGATGATTCATCAGCATTATCTGGCCGCCATTGAGGCCTATCAGCGCGCTCCGCAAAACTCCGCCGTGGTCTTGAACAAGCTCGGCATCGCCTACCAGCACATGTATGCGCTCGACATCGCCAAGCTGGAGTATGAAAAGGCCTTGTTCATCGAACCTAAATACGCGGAAGCGATCAACAATCTCGGCACTATTTATTACGGCAAGCAGGACTATCACAAGGCGGAAAAGTACTACCGCCAAGCCATCCATCTCAAGCACAACGACGCTTCGTTCTACAGCAACCTCGGTACTGCCTACTTCGCCGATCACGACTACAAACACGGCATGGCAGCCTATCGCAAGGCCTTTTCAATCGATCCCAATGTCTTTATCAACAGCTCGCTCGCGCAAATCGAGGAGCTGGGTCCCCAGGACGAGCAGATCACCCTCAACTACGACCTGGCCGAACTCTACGCGCAGGCCGGCATGGTCGACGCAGCCATTCACTACCTGCGCATGGCTTTTATTGCCGGCTTCAAAGATCACAAAAGGCTCATGGAGGACAAGAGCTTTGCCAAGCTGCGGCTCACTCCACAATTTCAGTTACTGTTGACCGAGGAACACATCAAGAACCCGAACGGTTCTGAGCAGTCTATGATTGTTCAATCCGGACAACACCTGCAATAGGCATTCGCGAGTCCTCACTCCCTCCCTTAAGCTTGAAGTATGTGTTCCCCGCGTTTCCTTCGATTCGTATCTCTCGCGGCTCTTCTACTGCTTTCCGTCGCGGCCAATGCCGGTGCGCACGGGTATTCCGGTGCCATAGGTCATCCCGGCCCTTATGTGCCCCTGTGTTCGCGGCGAATCGTCTTCTCCGCCAGCTACCTCGCCGATCTTCAAGCCGAAAGAGGCCCCGGCTATCTGTTCACAATTGAAAACCACACGGCCAGACCCATTCGACTGGCTGAGCCGGTACCATCCAGCGCACACTGGTACGCGCGCGTTGGCAACAAGTGGCTGTGGCGCGCATCCAGCGGATCAGGTGGCGCCCTCGTTGATGCAGTCAACAAGAATGGTCCGCTCTTCGCCTATCGGCCCAGCTCTGCTTCTGCAGATCCGCGATATATGACCGTGCCCGCGCATGGAAAAGTACAGTGGACCTCCGGTGAGAACGACAATCCCGCACTCGCGTACCAGCCCAGTTGCAGCCACTGCAACTATCCCGGCGAGCGCGACTATAAAGCCGTGTTTGCTTACGCCTATCTGCCGCCCGCAGGCCAGCGTGTCAAAGGACTCCTGTCCTGCGGACTGCGGACCAATCTTGTCGACATGCCTCCCAAGCCGCACACAAAATAACGTCCCACATCGCGCCAGATATTCTCTTCGTGAGTGCCGACTTTTCTTCGGCAATCCCCGTCTTACCTCGTTAGGAAATGGACGCAACTGTCGTCTTCCTGTCGGGTTCTCAAAACCCAAGAGGAGCAGCACTATGCACCGTAAACTTTGTACGTATGCCTTAACCACCCTTCTCACCCTGGGAATTGCCGCCGGTACAGCATTCGCTCAGGACGACTCCACTCCGCCCCCTCCATCACAAAACGCCCCTATGCACATGCACGGGCGTCATCGCATGGACCCCGACCAGCAGCTTAAGCGTATGACGAAGGACCTCAGCCTCAGTGCCGATCAGCAGTCCCAGATCAAGCCCATCCTCGTATCCCGCCAGCAGCAGATGCAGTCTATCTTTCAGGACCAGTCGCTCTCACGTCAGGACCGTAGCCAGAAGATGATGTCAATTCAGCAGGACACAAATGGGAAAATCGAAGCCGTACTGAACGACACGCAGAAGCAGAAGTACGAAGCCATGCAGGCACAGATGCGCCAGCACAGATGGCACCACGGCATGGGGCAGGGAGCGGGGCAGGGAACCGACCAAGGCAGCGCGCCTCCGCCGGATGCTTCATCCCAGCCTCAGCAGCAGTAGTTTCGCGGCATCAAACGATGAAACCCCGCCCCATCCGGGCGGGGTTTCGCCGGCTCGTTAGCAGGCCCTATTGCACTACGCTTGCCTTGGGCGTTTGCTCTGCCTGCACATGGAACCGCTGGTAATTGCTGTCGGTAATCGTCACGTTGGCGCGGTAACTGATCAATCCAAACGCATGCGCTACAACATGCGCCTGCGCACCTACTGGAAGCCATAGCTCGTTGTTGACCAGCTTCTGGTCAAAAGTAAAGTTGCTTCCTTTGCCGACTGAAAACAGGCCAAAGCCCAGATGAAAATTGTCGTCAAAGCGCGCCACCAGTCGACGTACCTGCATGTTCTTCTCATCCACCCACAGTGTGCCTGACATCTTCTTCGACGCATCTTCAGCTATGCCGTGCGTTTTTGCATGCGGGTCACCAGTAAAGTCAAAAACAATATCGCTGCGCCCGTCCACCATCTCGCGCCGCGGATGTGACGCCTTCATCATGCTCAGTACCTGGGTCACGCTTACCACATTCTTGTTCAAGAATTCCCCGGGCGGCGTCTTCTCTGCTTTCGCGATCTCCTTCATCACGCGGTCCTGCTCCTTCTTTTGCTCATCCGGAGTAAGGTCTTTGCCGTCTTTCTTCACCAAGCGCCGAATCTCATGTGTATTCACGAAAAAGACATCGACGACTTCGCTCTCGGTCTTCGTTATCTGGCCGTGCTTGTCCAGCATCTGTGTCACCATGCTTTCCCGCCACGTGTAGTTCTCCCGTGTCTTGTCCATCTCACGCTGATGTTCAGCTACCAGCTTCAGCAGGGTTGCTGCATCGGGAATTGGCGCAGTCTGCTGCGCAAAAGAAACTGCTGCATAGAGGCAGCAGGCCAGCCACAGAATGCCTATGCGTCGGATGATCACCTTAGAATAAGAATACTTGCGTACCTTCAGATAAGTGCGCACCCTCTCTCTGTTCACTTAACACACTGACGCTCCTGAGGAGGTTCGATTCATGGCTGTACCGGCAGAGGCCGCCACTCTCTTTCTCGATTTTTCCCGCAAGAAACTGCTCGAGCAGTACTGGCCGCGCATGCGCACTTGTGTCGAATCGCTCTCTAGCGAACAGGTATGGTGGCGCCCCAATCCGGCCAGCAACAGCGTCGGAAACCTTCTTCTTCACCTCAATGGAAATGTCCGTCAATGGCTGGTCGCTTCCTTCAATCGGCAGCCGGACGCACGCAATCGGCCCGCTGAGTTCGCTGCGCCTGTACAACCTTCCGCTGCGGTCCTTCTCAACCAGTTCGGAGAAACGATGCAGGAGGCCGGAGTTGTTCTTGCGCGATTGACGGAGGCCGATCTGCTCTCCCAATATGAGATCCAGGGCTACCGGGTCTCAGGGCTCGCTGCCGTATATCAGGTTGTCGAACACTTTGGTCAGCATCTCGGGCAGATCATCTACATTACCAAGATGCTGCGCGGCGAAGACCTTGGCTTTTATCGCGAGCTCAGCCGGACTGGCCACAGCTCCGGCGAAACGAGTGCTTAGTGCGCTTGTTCCTGGGCGGGCAGCGTCTTCGGCACTGCAATCCCCGCCGGTCTTTTTGCGTGGGGAGAAATTACCGCCCGGCCGTTTACCGCCTCCCGCACTGAGCGAGGCCGGTCCTGCGGCAACGCCGTCACCGGCTGCGGCGCTACGTGCGCAGCAGAAGCCGCTCCCACACCCGGCTGCGACATCCCCGGCACCTCCAACCCCGGGGCCACAGGCAGCATATGCCGCGAATGGCTGACGCTTCCAACCACGATGAACGCACAGCCTAACGTCGCGACCGCGAGCCCGAATACCAGTTGCGGCAGCCGAAAAAACCCTTGCCTCTCGACGCTGGCCCGTGCCAGCCGCGCAACAATCCGCTCTTCCATCCCGGCCTGCGGCTCGGCTGTTCCCAGCACGCGCAGCGTGCGGTCAATCTGCTCTTCGTAATTTTCCTTCATCGCGAGACTCCTTCCTCTTCCAGCAATGCGGAAAGTTCACGGCGCGCGCGAAAGATGCGCGAACGCACCGAGGATTCTGTTGTCTTCAGCACTGCGGCAATTTGCGCGGTTGAAAGCTCCTCCACCGCCGAAAGCAGCAGGGCCTCGCGTTCTTTCGCCGGCAACCGGTCGATCAATGCGAGGATTCGCGCGTGCTCCTGCGAGGAAATCACTTCATCGTCCGCGCGCCGGTCTGTCGAGGGCAGCACCCGGACAAAATCTGCAATGTCATCGCTCTCCGGGCGCGTCTTGCTGCGTCTCTTGCGGTCCAGCACTACGTTCCACGTGATCCGCACCAGCCATACCCGCACATCGCGAATCTCAGTCAGCTTTTCGCGATGTTTCAGCACCCGCAGGAACGCTTCCTGCACCGCGTCTTCTGCTTCCGCGCTGTTCCGCATCACCGAATACGCCACGCGATACAGCGCCGCCGAATATTCGGCAACCAGCGCGGTAATGGTGTCGGTCGTATCGACGGTCATGGCAGGCAAAAAACCCGGCGCCATCCACCCGGCAATCTGCCCCGTAAAGGAACTCATGCCATAAGGACGGGCAACTCTCCATTTTCGCTCAAGACGGCTGCGGCCATGCCTCCGGTTAGCTGCAACCTTTCAAACCGGTCCCGGTTCATGGGAATCCCGCATACCTCAAAAGCAAAAGGCAGGCTCATCGCGAGCCTGCCTCAAGCGAACCGTTGCCTGATTACTTACCGCCAGCCAGCTTCTGGGCCGCAATCTGGGCCGCTGCGGTGCCTTTGTCCTGGTCCTTCACCTCGGCGTAAAGCCTCTTCGCCTCAGCCGGATTCTTGATCTCGTACAACCCCGCCAGCTCCAGCTTCGCCGCAGACGCAGGAACCGTCAGCGTGGGGTGCTTAATTACCTGCTGGTACAAAGCCACGGCCTGGTCGTCGCGCCCCGTCTGCCGATACAGACCCGCCAGCGCCATCTTCGCCAGCGCCTCCAGCTCGCCGTTGCCGGAATGAATCGCCTCGTCCAGTTCCTTCTCTGCGCTTGCGGTCTGGCCCATGTCCAGATACGTGAGCCCTGCAAAATACTCCGCATTCTTGCCCGTCTTCAGCCAGTTGTAGTGGTCGGCCGCCTGCACAAACAAAGGATTCGCAGCCTTCGCCCGTGCTGCCGCAGTCGGGTAGAGCTTTTCGCCCGGCAGTTGCTCTTGCCCCGGCTGTGCCAGCGGCGTGTTGTAAATGTCCATTGCCTGTCCGAACAGCGCCTGAGCCTTCTCTGAGCGTGAGTTATAGACCAGGACTCCGGTAATAATGAGCGCCGCCAAAACCACCACCGTAATCGAGGCGATGATCGCATTCCTGCGGTGGTCCTGCAACCAGTCGAGACCGGAGGCTGTTGCCTCGACAAAACGGTCCTGTTTAAGCGCGTGACGTGTCTGTGTATCCACTGATGTCCTTCAGAAAGCCTTCCAGGGGCGGGAACTTCGCGCAGCCAGAGCACGCTGGTCGGCTGTCTGCGTTGAGATACTTCAAGTCTATAGCGGCCCCTTTGCCCGGTCAACGCAACCCCACCGCCGGATACCTCTAGCTTTCGCCTCTGTGCGGCAGCGCTATCATAAGATGCTGTCACAAGTTGTAACACTATGAGCGCACAAAAGAAGACAAAGCCTGAAATCTCGATTCAACAAGCCGAGCTGATCCTCAAACTCTACGAGCTGCGGCGGGAGACCGTCATGCGGGAGGCGCGCTCCTATATCGGCGGAGACTTCATACCTGCCTCTGTCGACGAATTTGTCGAGATCGTCAGCGCGGGCGGACGGCTCTCCGGCTTTGTCCTCCAGGTATATGGGTATTGGGATATGGTCGCAGCCTTTGTGCGTCATGGCGCGCTCTCTGCCGACCTTGTCTACGACACCTGCCAGGAAATGTATTTCCAATACGCCAAAATTCAGCCTTATCTTGCCGGCTTTCGGGAAAAGATGAACCTGCCCGAGTTTCTGATAAGCATTGAGCAGCTGATTGAGGGCTCGCGGAAAGGCCGAGAACGTCTCGCAACCATGCGCAAAAATCTGGCTGCGATCGCGGACGTGCGTGCCGCCAAAGATAAGGCGTCGCAGCCATAGCAGCAGCTGATCCGGCGCTGTAAGCCATAAAATAGCTTCATGGAATACCCCATCACCCGCCTGCGCCGCCTCCGCCGCACCGAAGCGATGCGCAGCCTCGTCCGCGAGACGCATCTTGAGCCCGGCGCCCTCATCTATCCGCTCTTTGTCTGCGAGGGCGAGGCCGTACGTCGCGAAATCCCATCCATGCCCGGCGTCTTCAATCTCTCCGTCGACGAGGCCGTCAAGGAAGCCGAGTCCGCAGCCGCCCTCGGCATTGGCGGCCTGCTGCTCTTTGGCCTTCCCGCGAGCAAGGACGAGCAGGCCACCGGTGCCTGGGCCGAGGACGGCATTGTCCAGCGCGGCCTCCGCGCCCTTAAAGCCTCAAGCG
>JASHUR010000398.1 GCA_030039895.1 Acidobacteriaceae bacterium
CGGATGCGTTCGCGCGTCACCTGGAAGCTCTGTCCAACCTCTTCCAGCGTGTGCTCCGAGCCGTCTTCCAGTCCGAACCGCATCTTGATCACCCGCTCTTCCCTCGGAGTCAGCGTCCGCAGCACCTGCGACGTGTACTCCTTCAGGTTCACGCTGATCACCGCGTCCGACGGCGAAACCGCCTGGCGGTCTTCGATAAAGTCGCCCAAATGCGAATCTTCCTCTTCGCCAATCGGCGTCTCCAGCGAAATCGGTTCCTGCGCAATCTTCAGCACCTTGCGCACCTTCGCCACCGGAATATCCATCCGTCGCGCAATCTCTTCCGAGGTAGGTTCGCGTCCCAGCTCCTGCACCAGTTGCCGCGATGTGCGGATCAGCTTGTTGATCGTCTCGATCATGTGCACCGGGATGCGGATCGTCCTCGCCTGGTCCGCGATCGCGCGCGTAATCGCCTGGCGAATCCACCACGTCGCGTACGTCGAGAACTTGTACCCGCGCCGGTACTCGAACTTGTCCACCGCCTTCATCAGGCCGATGTTGCCTTCCTGAATCAGATCAAGGAACTGCAGTCCGCGGTTCGTGTACTTCTTCGCAATCGATACCACCAGTCGCAGGTTCGCCTCAATCAGCTCGCGCTTGGCGTGCTCGGCGTCCATATCGCCCTGGATCATCTCGCGCTGCGTCCGCTTCAGCTCGGCAATTGATACGCCCGCCTCCTGCTCCAGCTTCTCCAGGTCCGCCTTGCAGTTCTTCTGCTGCCGCCGGTACTCCTTCTTCAGCTCTTCGCTCTTGGACGCGTCATACTTCTGGTCCAGCGTGCGAATCTGCCGTTCCAGCGTCCGCATCACGTCCACAGTCTTGTTCAGCTTGTCCAGCAGCCGCTTGCGCTCCTGGTTTGTGTACTTCAGGTCGCGCACCACCCGCGAAACCAGCACCTTCTCGCGCGCAATCGCCCAGCGCGTCTTGCGGTGCTCCTTGGCCCTCGTCTTCGGATTGATCGTGGCCAGCTTCTCTTCGAGCTGTGCAGCCTTCTTGTGGTGCTTTACCAGCCCGTCGATCTTGCTCACCGTTTGCCGCACCCGCGCCTGCAGCACTTCTTCAGTGATCTCCTCCTCGTCGAAGATCACCACTTCCTTCACATTGCGCACGCCGCGCTTCAGGTCTTCGCCCAGCGCAATGATCTCGCGAATCACAATCGGCGAACGCGAAATCGCCTTCATCACGCGCAGTTGCCCGCGCTCAATGCGCTTGGCAATCTCAACCTCGCCCTCGCGCGTCAGCAGCGGAACCGTGCCCATCTCGCGCAGGTACATGCGCACCGGGTCGTTGGTCTTTTCCAGTGTGCCCGGAGTCAGGTCGAGCTCTACATCCTCACCCTCTTCGCCTTCGCCTTCAAAGGCCTCTCCTGGCTTCGGGCCGCTTTCGAGCAGGTCAATTCCCTGCGTCCCGATCGTTGTAATCAGGTCATCCAGGTCATCGGCCGAGTGCATGTCGCCCGGCAGAAGGTCATTCACCTCACCGTAGGTCAGGTAGCCCTTCTCTTTCCCTGTCTCAATCAATTTGTCAATGTCTTCGTCAAACTTGTCTTCTATCGCCAAGCGCGTCTCTCCCGCGAATTTATTCAGACGTGGCCGCAATCAGACGTAGCTGTCACTGGGGGCCGTCTGTGCCTGGGTCGGACAAAGTGCGGTCAATGCCATATAAGGCGCTGTCCCTGAAGCGGTTCGCTATAAAGCGATTTCATGGGCGGTAGGCGCACGTCCACCAAAGGTTTTTAGGATATCATGCTTAGGCCTCAAAATCGCCATAAATTCAGCGTTTTCCGGCCCTCATCCACCCTGCGCCCGCATCCGGTTCCAGCCCCATTTAGCCTTCCGTCTGCTCTGTCGCTCCCAGTTCCCTCTTTCTTTTAGATGTGGAAATCTCCAATTTGTTTCAGCGCCAGTCGTAACCTCCTGACTTCAATGGCAGGATCCAATCCATGCCCGGAGTCAATGCCGGGAAATCAAGTACACCATCACCCCCACAACCGTAAACACCGCCAGAATCACCGTCAGCAGGAACCCGCCGATCAAGAGGCTCGCCCGCCGCCGCTGTTCCGGTCCCGGTGGAGTAATTCCAAATACTGCAATAAACGCATCAGTCAGCAAAGCCAGCAGTTTCATAAGGTTATGCTTCTAAAGCAACATCGCTGCAGAAATAACCAAATCCCGCCACGCATCATACAGCAAACGCCACTGCGAGCACCGTAATATCGTCCTCCTGGCCAAACCGCTGCGCCTCATCCACAATCGCCACTGCGCTTTGTATGCTGATCTCACGTGTCCGCTCAAAGCCGAACAGCTCCTTCGCCTCGTTCGTTGCTTCCACCACGCCGTCCGTCATAAACGTCAGCCGGTCCCCCGGTTTCACCCTGAACGTCTGCACCGGATACTCAGCTTTTTCCGTAACGCCCAGCGGCAGCGAACCTTCCACTTCCATCTCTCTTCCATTCAAATACGGAGGCAGATGTCCCGCATTCGCAATCCGCATCGTCCCATCTGGATGAATCTCCGCTGCCAGGCACGTCGCAAAGTGCCCGCCCGAGCGCCCGATCAAGCGGCCATTCAGTGTTGCCAGCATGGAGGCTGGATCGAAACTCTCATCTGCGCGAGTGCGAATCGCCCCTACGAGCACCGCCACCAACATCGCCGCGCTCACTCCTTTGCCCGAAACATCCCCGATTACCACCAGCAGGCTCCCGTCCGGCCTCGATAGCGTCTGGAAGAAGTCTCCACCCACTGTCTGCGCCGGGCGGTACTCGGTTTCGACCATGAAGTGACGCGAAGCGATCGCCTCCGGTACCAGCACCCGCTGCTGCAACTGCTGCGCCTGTTCCAGGTCCTTCGCAATGGCCTGACGGGCCAGCTCCTCGCTGACCTGGGTGCGCAGGAAGCGCCGCATGGCCACAGCACCGACGGCCAGCAGCATAAGCATGGAGGCGATGTTTCCGGTACTAACGCCGAGGCCGAAGGGGAAAAATGAATACTGGATATCGAAACTGTTCTGAAGATAGGCTCCAAAGCTGGCGTATTCGAGCAGCAGGATGGGGAAGGCGGCCAGCAGCGCCTCGGTGCGGTCGCGGCGAAAGCCTTCGACGAGAATAACGACGAGCAATGCGCCGAGAGCAGCGGAGCTCCAGACCGATGCTAGGTTAAGCGAAGGCAGCCACGGTTGAGGTACGAAGCGAAGCCCGAAGAGCCCGGAGTTTGCAAGAAACTCGGTCAGCATTTGGGCGACGAGCAGAAGCGATGCGGTGCGGGAAATCCAGCGCTTTTCGCGCAGACCGAACCACTCCCGCCAGAACATGACCCAGAGAAAAAGCCTGAGCGGGGTAGCGACCACTTGGTTCGCAAACGTGTCTTGCGAAATGGTAAGCACTGTAGACAGGTCGCCGAGAACGGTCAGGACACCGTTCAGGAGATTGCACGCCAGCACGAGGAAGAGCCACAGCCAGGCGCGCTCATGCTGGGTCCTCAGCCAGGCCCAAAGCGCGAGCGGCGATACCAGAAGAAAGAGGAACGACTGAAAAATAGGCCCGAAAAAGCTTTCCACGTTAGCGGCATCTTCTGCAGTCTGCAACAGGTGGACTGTAGAAGCCAGCCCGAGTACCGGCGGCGCATGCATGCCGCCCACATCGGGACCTAGGAACTGCGTAGCCGTGCTCATGTAAAAACGCACCGCCAAAACGATGTTCCCGTCCGGATCCGGCGGCGGTAGTGGATAGGAGGCTGCTCGCGAGTAGTAAAGCGCCACACCGTTTGCGGAAAATTTGCCAAACTGCCCTACATAGCGTCCATTGGCGTAGAGCTGGTAGGCGTCGTCGAAGTCCAGCGGCATCTTGAGCCACAGCGGCTCGCCCGGATTAATGATGCGCAGGCGCAGGCGATACCAGGCATAGCCGTTGAGCTTAGGATAGCCACGCCGCGTCCAGCCGGGCACAAAGCCTGCTGTTCCGTATTGAATGTCGAACGAGCCGGGCTTCGGAGTGAGGTCCATTAGCGCCCAGTGCGAGTCGTCATATCCCGGCTGCGACCATACAGGTGAGCCGTTCATCAAAGGTGAGTCGCCGGGCGAGAACTTCCAGCCGTGACCCAAAGTGGCCACCGAGTTGCCAAGAGTGATGACCTGCGCAGACGGCAATGGAACGCGGGCCTGTGGCGCAGGTGCGGTCTGTGAGAAGCCCAGAAGGGGAACAGGGAGCAGAACGATCAGCAACCCTATCGTTTTCATGCCAGAGAGCCTACCACCAGCAGACAGCGGCGAACAGGACTATCGATGAATCCTTCAGTCCAGGCCTCTTAACCGCACCGCAACTTCATGTAGCTTCCGGCTCAGCGCCAATGCCTCATCTGCATTCCCGGCCCGCTCCGCGTCCTGAATCGCCCGTCGCACCGCCTTCTGCTCCTGCTCCAACGACGCTCTCCGCAGAGTCAGAATCGCCCCCTCCACATGGTCCAGCTCCGGATCAGCTCCATGCACCGACACCAGAACCCCTGCCAGCATCTGCCGCTGCCCTGCGTCCGTCAGCGTCTGCATCGGATCATCACCCTCCGCCCTCGCTCGCAGCCGCTCCAGCATCTCCCGCACATCCTCCCTCATGCTGGCAAAGTCCGTCTCATGCTCCCGGTATGCCGCCTCTGCTGACTGATACAGTTCCCCCTGCTTCGGAGCCGAAAACGCCAGCAGCAAAATCTGCTCCGCCCGCGTCAGCGACGACCCAGCCTGTCCGCCCACAGAGTCCCGCCGCTTCGCCGCAGCTTCCTTCAGCTCTTCTCGCACCAGCGCCGAATCAATCCCCAGCTTCTGCGCCGCGTCCATCGCAAACTCGTCCCGCGCAATCCTGTTCGGCATCCGCCGGATGTGCGGCAGCAGAAAATTCAGCGCCTTGATCTTCGCCTCCGGCGTCCGTGGCGGAAACATCTGCCGCGCCCGCTCCAGCAAAAAGTCCTGATACCGCCGCGCCCCTCGCAGCGCCGCCATATACTCCTTCACGCCTCGCTCGCGAATGTATCGGTCCGGGTCCAGCCCGTCTTCCAGCGCCACCACCTTGACCTCGACCCCCTCCTCAGTCAGCAGAGCAATCGACTTCTCCGCCGCATTCGCCCCCGCCGTATCCGGATCAAAGTTCACAATCACCCGCGTTGTGTACCGCTTCAGCAGCCGCAACTGGGCCTCGGTAAACGCCGTCCCGCTCGTCGCCAGCACGTTCGAAATCCCTGCCAGATACGCTGAGATGCAGTCCATCTG
>JASHUR010000399.1 GCA_030039895.1 Acidobacteriaceae bacterium
GGATATCCGAATCCATGCACAAGGTAGCCCGTATTCCCTGTTCCCTCGTTATAAACCGCCGCCGTCAAAGCGTTCCGCACCACAATGTCGTCCATGTAGCTGTCGATCGCGGTCTCCTGTAGATGCACGCCGTACGCAGGCCGGTCCGCCGGTGTGAACTCCGATGTACTGTAGCTCACAGTCACATTGCGCATCACGAAGTTTGACTGATGCCCTGACGTCGTCGACTCCTCGCCCAGCAACACTCCGTCCGACGTCGTATCGTTCACCGTTACGTTATCAATCAGCAGTCCACGGAACCATTGCAGCTCGAAACCGTGCGTCGCATTGGCATTCGCGAGCACCACAAAGTCGCTGAACGTGCATCCCTGCGCTTGCGTCGTATTCCCCAGATAAAACACGTCTCCGCTCAGGTTTGTCGGAACGGTCAGCGTCGTCGCCGCAGCACTGTCTGCATTGACAGTCGACCCGCCCGAACCAATCAGATTCACACAGGCCCCGTTGGTCGGCTCCGACATCGTCGCCGTCACGTTATACATTCCCGGACCCAGCCGCACAGTTTGGTTCATCCCGGTACTTACTGCCAGCGCCACTGCCGCATTCCATGCAGCATTTACCGTGGTATAGGTTGTGCCGTCCACTGTGACTTCATTGTTGATCTTCGCAGCGGTAAGCGATCCCGTCACTGATACATTTGCCGTCCCATTGCTCTGCCCCTTGACCGCAAATGCATTCACCCATGCCGACCCATTCCAGGTGTCATATTCCCACCCTGCACCTGATCCGGTATTGTCCGGGCCGCCCCTGGCGCAATACCGGTTTAGGGCATGCGCCTGGCCCGAAGGTGGCACATCGTACCAGCAATCAGAATCAAAAAACTGATGCCCGAATGCGTATCCACCGGAAGTGCCCGGATTTTGGCTCAGCACCGGATCGTTGTAGGAGTTGATCCTGCTTTCATACCATGGCACAGCACTATTTCCGTAGGCCCCACTGGTTACGTTAGCGTAGGTCGAATCCGCATGGTTGCCGCCAGGCTCAAGAATGCTAACTACGTTGTCTGTAGCTAGATACTGACCATTCGCAACTTCGTCAGTTTCCCCTTTGGATGAGCCAGCGCCCCCTTGCATAACAACCGAGCCGAGGGCAGATATCTTGACGCATCCCTCACCTGTTATTTCCTGCTCCGAGCAGAAACCCCACCATTCATCATTGTTAAAGTCGACGGAAACATTTGCTCCGCCGTCCTTAGACGCGAACGTCGTATAGCCATTCGGGATATTTCCTACGATTGCTTCGCCGCAGATATTACTCCCAGAATCATTGCAGTCCGCCGCCCAATTACCATTCGGCGGGTCAATATCATTCAGATGACTATCCGCAACCTGTAAGGTCCCGTAATTGGACTGCGGAACCTCGGCAATAATCGAGCCTGCGGGCCACGCCGTATTCGACGGTGCCGTCGAGCCGCTGTAATTTCGGGTCTGAATATGAAATTGACCGTCCCCTGCGAAGATGCCAATTACGTTCTCATACTGCCCCTGTTCAACACCAGACACGTCTGCTGAAGCAGCCGTACTCCCATTCGCAAAGTCCTGCGGCATAATGCGGTATTCCAAACCGCTGACGCTAGACGCATCTGCTGGATCATTGACGTAGCTCGGGAACCACTGCGTGCTGGCCACCGGCACTGCATTGGAAGCAATAGCGCCGGTTGTAGTCGTCCACGGCGGAAGTCCATTCGCCAGAATCGAAGCATCCTCATGTGGCTGCCCGTTAAGCGGGTAACCTTCACAATAAAACCCTTCGATCAAACCGGAGTAGACCGTCTGCGTCTCGAAGCAGGCCTCATACCAGTTTGCTTTAATGGAGCCTCCAATCACGGTTGGAGCAGCGCCCGCGATATAGAACGCCCCCGCCTGATTATCTGGAAGAATTGTCGGCAGCCATGTGGCGCTCGAAACAGTAGCCGTTCCACTTATGGTGGAAGCCGTCTGTACCTCAAAACATTGATCACTTGAAGTACAGGAGCCGCTTGGATCGGCAGTCACGTTATTTGTAACGGCATTGGCTACATACGTCCCGTCAAGTACAGTTCCTGTGGTTCCAGCCACAGTGAAGGAGTGGCCGGCGACAATGGGCGATGTTGACGTAAAGCTGCCGTTGCCCCTGATATAGAAGGATGCCGTCGTTCCGTTGCCGTTGGCAGAGACCAGTGTTCCCCCGGTCCAATCGTAATTCGGAAACACACCGTTCACGCAGTTTGCGCCGAAACAGTACCCGCCGGCGTCCACACCCGCCGAGGCGATGTTCGTGTTCAGCCAGCGCATCTCATTGCCGGAACTGACGATTGGCCAGCGAATCGTATTCCAGGACGTATCAATTGCGTCTACGCGCTCCGTAGCGCCGTTTGACTGAAAGCCGCGCCCACCGCCGTTCGATGCCTCGATCTTGAACAGGCGAAACCCCGTGGCATTGTCTAACTCTATAAAATTAGCGGTATAGAGATGCCCCCCCGTCGCATAGAGGCGCATTCTCTCAATCCCACCGTCATATAGCCAGGTGTCAGGCTGAGGAATATAAGTTGGCTTATACACGGTAAAGATGTTTGCAGAGTCATTCGTCTGCTCGATGACCGTCGAGTCGATCCCATCCCCGATAACATGAAGGTTTGCCGGAATGCGAAGGGCGCTGCTGATCTTGTAAGTGCCTGCAGGAATGTAGACAGTCGGTATCATCGATCCCTGCGGGTTGGCAATCGCCCACGCAATTGCTGCTTCGATGGCACAGGTCGAATCTTGCTGACCCGCCGGGTCCGCAGCATTTGCGCATCCCGCTCCAAAGTCGGGATCTCTCACATCCACGCGCGGCAGCTTGGTTGTGATATTCGGCGCGTTCAGCGTCCCGCTCAGGCTGCCGCCGGTCAGCGGAAGCTCCGCCGCCGCAGAATCGTCAACATAGTGCTTAGTCGCCGCTTGGTTCGGCGAAACAGGATCGCCGCTTAGTTGCAGCGGTCCGGTCATTGTGCCTCCCGCCAGCGGCAAATAATCTCCGGTAATTGCTGCAATCGAGGAATCTACATACTCTTTTGAAACCGGCTGTATGGCAACTGTAGCCGGTGCGAGCTGGGCCCGCACTGAGCTGATGGAAACGCTTGCCGCAACCGGTATCACCCAGTATTCACGGCTTACTGTCCCGTCGTTCAGATGATATACAGCCGTGTAGTATGTCCCTGCGGGATACGCACCGGTGTTGGGCGCGAGTTGCAGACTCACGTAGCCGTTTGGCCCGATCGTCGTAGAAATGCTCCCCGCTGCAACCGCCTGGTTCGCCGCTGTTGAAAATGCTGGCCAGCTCACCAGCAGAGTCCCGCTGGCTACGCTTCCATCAGCGAGATACACAGTGCCTTCAACGGTAGTGGTCGTTACCTGAGCGCCCGCCTGAGCCAATAACACCATCAGCATCAGTAACACTGCTGCTCCTGTTGCGCCAGCGGCCCGTCTCATGCCCGATATCAGTCTCATCCAGCCTTCCTCTCCAGAATCTTTCTTACAAAACAAAAGGGAAACGCCGCCATCAGCGTTTCCCATGAGATTTCTTCACCCTTAAGTTCAGGATATCAAGTCAGGCTAGGTTCAAATACATCTTTCGGAAAATTTATAACTTACCTAGTATCTTAATCTTAGACTCTATTCTGCATAATATGCCCTCTTGACACGAATTGCTACTCCTCGTAGACAAGAAGATTTCGCTCAAGCAACGCTTCTGTCAGGCGATCAAGGGCTGCGCCATAGCCTCTCACCACCGTTCGCACGTCCAGACTCATCTGCTTGGCAACATCCTGCATTAAGTACTCCTGGAGTGCAATTTTCACCACAAGCTTTAACTGATGCTTTTCAAGGGTCCTCAGACACCGTTCAACATCAATCGAAAAGATCACTACATCCTCGAAGTTTTTCATCTGGCAGCTGGATACGCGCCCTCGCAAAGTAATGTCCTCTACCACCGATGGCACGCGTCCTACTGCTAGAGATGCGCGTAAATACCGCCGCAGCAGGCTTTCGGTTCGCTTGCGATAAAAGGCAAGGCTGCTCGCCGGCCTTGACGCATACTTCTGCCGGGCCGGTGTGTTTACCGTCGCCCATACATATGGCAGTGTCAATGCTGCGCTCATCGTGGACCTCCTTTCCTTGCTGCCGTGTGCAAGGCATGCATGCGGAGCCCGCCTGATCTGCGCTTGGCTGACCTCGAAAAGCCTCGCAATTTGACTTCGCAGGTGGAGCAGTAAACACTCGTGCGATCTTGAGCGCGGAGCCACAAACCTCCGCACCCCTCACAAACCTTCAGGTAAACGCGCTTATAAGACATAAATCTCCAGGCAGACGCTACAATCCGCGGAACTGTTACCACCCGCCTCCGCGGAAAAGGGAGAAGTGCGCTGCGCTTGGCCCCTGTGAGCGGCTTACGGCAGTGGCTCCTTCTCGCTTGGCATGGATTACGAAATGCGCGCAGATCAAAGGGAATCATTTCCTTTCGCTGCCAGCGGCGACTCGCAATTTCCTCTCAGTGATTGCTGGGCAATGCACCATCCGGGGCTGGCCCTCTGCAGTTCGCAAGATGTAATTGCCTCTGCGATTCTGCGTTCGCGCACTGCGATTCGGTCGTTGGCGAAAGTGTTTCCGACTCTATAGCCGTAGGTCACACCCGTCAATTACTCGCCGTCACAGTTATCATTTCCCTTCAACATCTACTCTTTAGTCACACCCGGAAGACTGGCAAAGGCCGCTATGTCGCTTTGCAATCAGCAAACTGCTTGGTAGAGGCGTATAGCTAGAAGACAAAATTCCACAAAATGAATTTTTCTCAACTCCACGAACGGCTCCGCATTGAAATAGCGCGCCGTATCGACCGGGGACAGCTCACCGGCACGCTTCTCGCACGACAGACAGGCCTGCGTGCATCGCACCTCTCTAACTTCATTCGCCGCAAACGAAAACTCAGCCTCTCTGCGCTCGATCGTGTTCTCGCAGCGCAGGCGTTGAGTATTGAGGACCTCGTGCCCGAAGCGAACCGTAATCCAACTGAGCAAACGATGGAAGGAACCACACTCATCCCGCTGGTTTCAAATACCACTGCGATTCACTCGCCAGTCATCAATCAGCGGTCCATTATCGAACTCATCCATTTACCTTCTGGAATTCTCAACCAGCTCCGGCCGCGGCGTACGTTGGCCCGTCGAGAATGGCAACGTTTCCTCGCGATTCGTCTGACCGCCGTACAGGCCGAACCGATGGTCCCGCTTCTCGCCCCGCGGTCGATCGTCGTTCTGGACCGCCACTATAACTCGCTTGTACCCCATAATCCGTCGCGGCCGAATATCTATGCTGTCAACGTAGCCAATTCGCTCTCTTTCCGCTATGTAAGCTACGACGCGAACCGAATCATCCTGAGGCCATATTCACTCGATCATCCGGTCGAAATACTTCGGCTCGCAGTGGATGAGTCTCCCTCCAGCTGCATCGTCGGCAGGGTCTGCCTTGCAATCGCAGAACTCTGACAATGATCACAGCAAAAAAGGGCGGCAATTCGCCGCCCTTCTCGCATAGGATCTATTGTCCTACTGCAATAGCATTCCATTTTCCGGTTCGGCTTTCGCCTCTTCCGGCGGTATCACCACTGCCGCTGCTACCTTGTCCTCTTCTTCAAGATTCAACAATTTCACACCTTGCGTCGACCGTCCTGCCGCGCGAACCGTTGTCGTGTCGATCCGTATGATCTTCCCGTACTGGCTGATCACCATCAGCTCCGACGATTCGTCGACCAGCTGAATCGACGACACCTTACCGTTGCGCGCCGTCGTCTTCACATTGATCACGCCTTTGCCTCCGCGCGACTGCAGCCGGTACTCATCAACGTCTGTCCTCTTCCCATAGCCGTTTTCGGTCACAGATAGGATCAGGCATTCGCAGTTTCCGCCGTTGCCGTTCTTGGGTCTCTCCCTCGGAGTCGCCGCAATCCCGACCACGTAGTCGTTCTTCCCCAGGTCAATACCCCTCACACCGTGTGCCGGACGCCCCATCGAGCGGACATCATTCTCGTCGAAGCGAATCGCCATGCCCTCATGCGTCGCAAGAAACACAATCTGACTGCCGTCCGTAATTCTTACGCCCACCAGTTCGTCATCGCTGTCAATGCCGATTGCAATAATCCCTCTCGACATCACATTTGAGAAGTCCTTCAGTGGCGTCTTCTTCACCGTGCCCTTGCGCGTCGCAAAGAAGATGAATTTACCTTCCTCTTCAAGGTTCCTCACCGGCAGAATCGTCCTTACTGTCTCGCCTTGTTGCAGATTTAGCAGGCTCGCAATTGACTTGCCCTTCCCTGCCGCCCCCACATCCGGAATCTCGTATACCTTCAGCCAGTACACGCGCCCGGTGTTCGTAAAGCACAGCAGATATGCATGGGTTGAGTCGATGATCAGCTGGGAGACAAAATCCTCCTCACGCGTCTTCATCCCCAGACGGCCCGTGCCTCCGCGCCGCTGCTGCCGATAGGTCGAGATCGGAGTGCGCTTCAGATATCCCGAGTGCGAAACCGTCACCGCTACCTGCTCGTCCGCAATCAGGTCCTCGAGCTGCAGCTCCGCTGTTTCATCCAGAATCTGCGTTCTGCGCTCGTCACCGTAATCTTTGCGGACCGCTTCGAGCTCCTTCACAATCACTGCGCGCAGCTTCTTTTCCGAAGCCAGAATCGACTCATACTCGGCAATCTTCTCGCGGACATCCGCCAGCTCCTTCAGCAGTTCGTCAATAGAAAGCTGCGTCAGGCGGTACAGTTGCAGTTCCAGAATCGCGTCGATCTGCCGGTAGCTCAGAATCAGCGTTGCCGTCTGCATTGTCTCCGGATCAACCGCATACTTCTTCGGGTCTAGCTTCACGCCCTTCAGTTCCGATCCGCGCACTGTAATTGTCTTGCCGGAGAAGAACAGGAACAGATTTTCCCTTGCATCCACACGCGACGACGATCCGCGAATGATCTTGATCACATTGTCCAGATGGTCCAGCGCGATCTGGTAGCCCAGCAGAATATGCTCGCGCTCGCGCGCCTTCCGCAGCAGAAACGCCGTCCGCCGCCGCACCACATCCACACGATGATCGATAAAGTGCCGGATCGCCGCCGGCAGGGAGAGCTCCTTCGGCTGGCCGTTCACCACGGCCAGAAAAATCATCGAGAAGCCTTCCTGCATCTGCGTGTGCTTATAGAGTTGGTTCAGTACAATCTGCGCTTCTGCTCCGCGCTTCAGTTCAATCACAATCCGCATGCCGTCGCGGTCGCTCTCGTCGCGCACATCGCCGATATCGTCGATCGTCTTGTTGTTTACCAGCTCCGCGATCTTCTTGATCAGCGTGTTCTTGTTCACCTGGTAGGGAATCTCGCTGACGATAATCGCCTGCCGTCCCTGCGCCAGGTTCTCAATCGCGCACTTGGCGCGCATCAGGAACCGCCCGCGCCCTGTCTTGTACGCGTTGGCAATCCCGCCGCGCCCATAGATGAATCCACCTGTCGGGAAATCCGGCCCCTGTACATGCTTCATCACTTCAGCCAGCCCCGCCTGCGGATTGTTCACCATCTCAATCGCTGCGTTAATCACCTCGGTCAGGTTATGCGGAGGAATATTCGTCGCCATGCCTACCGCAATGCCGTTCGACCCATTCACAATCAGGTTCGGAATCCGCGTCGGCAGCACCGTCGGCTCCATCGTCGACTCGTCATAGTTCGGCACAAAATCGACCGTCTCCATTTCGATGTCGTTCAGCATCTCCCCGGCAATGCGCGTCATACGGCATTCCGTGTACCGCATCGCCGCCGGAGGATCGCCATCCACCGAACCGAAATTGCCCTGTCCGTCAATCATCGGATAGCGCAGGCTGAACGGCTGCGCCAGTCGCACCAGCGTGTCATAAATCGCCGAGTCGCCGTGCGGGTGATACACGCCCATCGCCTGTCCTACTACCTTGGCGCACTTCGTGTACTTCTTGTTATGCTGCAAGCCCATCTCGTGCATGGAATACAGCACCCGCCGGTGCACCGGCTTAAAGCCGTCGCGCACATCAGGCAATGCACGCCCAATGATCACCGACATCGAGTAGTCGAGATACGACCGACGCATCTCGTCTTCAATGTTGATCGGAACTAGATTCGCAGCGCCGGGTCCGGAGCCGGGATTATTCGGCCCATCGCCGCCACTGCCATTACCAAGAGGGAGCTGAGGATTTTGATCGTCTGCCATAGATTATGTAGGGGTAAAACTGTCATCGCGCTATGGCGTCAAGGA
>JASHUR010000400.1 GCA_030039895.1 Acidobacteriaceae bacterium
CAGGGTTCGCAGCAGGAGACTGCCCCGCCGCCTCCGCCCGACAACCAGACGGGCCAGTACCAGCAGCCGCCTCCGCCGGTGTACGGACAACAGCGAGCACCCTATGAGGGTGGCTATGGCTATTCCCAGCCGGCCCAGGTGCCGTATTACCCCACGCCGACTGCGCCGGTAACGGTTCCGGCCGGGACGCTGCTTCGCGTGCGGCTGAGTGAGCCGCTCGACACGGGACGCATCAAAGACGGAGCTTACTTCCAGGTCACCTCTGCGGTGGATGTTTACCAGAACGGCGTCCTCGCCATACCGCGTGGGGCCGTGCTCACCGGCCAGGTTGTCGAATCAAAGAACGCCGGAGAACTCAAGGGCTCTGCCCTGCTTAGGCTGCACCTCACAAGCATTAACTTAGGCGGCAAAGTCTACCCGCTTGACACTGATGTGTGGTCGAGTAAGGGTCCAGGTAAGGGCGGTTATACGGCCGGAAACACCGCGGGCGGGGCGGTTCTTGGAGCCATCATCGGCGGCATCATCGGGCGTGGCGCAGGCGCGGCCATCGGCGCGGGTGTTGGAGCCGCCGGCGGGCTTGCCGCATCGTCGGCCACTCGAGGTCCACACCTTTACCTGCCCACTGAAGCGATGCTGGACTTCCACCTGAGCAACCCGGTTACCGTTCAGCCCGTCTCCTGGCAGGAAGCGCAGCGACTGGCCTCCAGCGCGCCGCGGCCCGAACTGGTTCGCCGTCCGCGACCTGTCTACGTAGCCCCAGGCCCATATTACGGGCCTTACCCTTACCCGTACGGCTATCCCTATCCCTACGCCTATCCTTATCCCTACTAGGCTGCGCAGGACACTTAGGCAAATGAGAGGCACCATGCGGCCCGCGCTCCCATGCGATCAGGAGCGTGGGCCTTTGCGCCTGAAGGCCATTTTTATTTGGGTCTCTGATCCCTCCTTCACTCTATTGCCAATCGCCCATTTATCATTGAATTATGGCAGTGTGCGCCGCTGAGCGAAAAAGTAGGATTTCCCGCCGTACTTTCCTGAAAGTTGCCGGGGTAGCCGGCATTGGTTTTCCACTGTACGCCGCTGAAGTCTCGCGGCATGAGATCAGCATTGAGCGCTACACCATCCACCTGAATGGTTTGCCGGAGTCTTTCCACGGCTTTCGCATTGTCGAGGTATCCGACTTCCACTACGGCGAATTTACTGAGCCTTACTTTCTGCGCGAAATCGTTCGTCACATCAACCGGCTTAAGCCCGATGCTGTTGCTCTCATCGGAGATTACGTGACCATGGGCTTTCTGCCCCCGTCAACCACCAGAAGCTTTGCCGCTCCCTGCGCTGAAATCCTCAGCGGGATCGAATGCCCGATACGGTTTGCCGTGCTCGGCAACCACGACTCCGGCTACGCCAAGAAGTCGGTTATTGAAGCTCTTGCCGCCTACCAGTTGCCTTTGCTCTACAACTCCAATACCCCGATTGAACGTGAGGGGAAACGACTATGGTTCGCGGGAACCGCCGATGCGTGCAGTAAGGAAATCAATCTCGATGAGGCCGTACCGGCGGCGGCGCGCAAGGATGGCGAACTGGTCATCCTGCTGGCGCACGAGCCGGACATTCTGCCGCGTGTCGCCCCTTACGGCGTCGATCTCATGCTCTCCGGGCACACCCATGGCGGGCAAGTCCGCCTTCCGTTTCTGCCTCTCATCCACCTTCCGCCGCTGGGGAAAAAATATATCGAGGGCCTGTTCCGGCTCGGCCCCACGCAGCTTTATGTTAACCGCGGAGTGGGAACGGTCCTGCTCCCCATGCGGTTCAACTGCCCTCCTGAAATCACTGAGATCACGCTCTCAGCCTCACCTGTCTCGAAACCCTGACCGCTGATTTATACTTAAATCAGCTCCTGCGAAATCAGGACATTCCTCTCGCGCAGCCCATCGCACAATGCTGCTGCCTGCGAGCGCTTGTTAAGCAAAGGTCGCCACCTATTCATGATTCGCTTCCTGCAAAAAGATACTAAGTTCGTCAAGGCCCTCTTCTGGATCATCATTTCCGTGTCCTGCGCCGCTATGGTCATCTTTCTGGTACCGGGACTATTCAGCGGTCAGACGTCGACCACTGACACCTACGCCACAATCGGCCGCGGAGGCGTTCTGGGCCGCTTTCTACCCGCCATTGATACCATTTCGATGACCGACGTGCAGCGTCTGGCGCAGAGCATGCTCCAGCGCCAGCAATTGCCGGATTTCGTGCTGCCCTTCATGATCCAGCGCGTCGGCCAGGGGCTCATCGAGCAACATATCGAGCTGATTGAGGCGAAGCGCCTCGGCATCTCCGCCACCGACCAGGACGTGCGCAATTTTCTCCACACCGGTGAGTGGGGCATGCTTCTGTTTCCGGCAGGCAAATTTATCGGAACCCAGCAGTACACGCAGTTCGTTGCCGACCAGTTTGGAGTGACTACGCAGAAGTTCGAGAGCGAGGTCAAAGATGCGATCGTCGAAGATCGTCTGCGCGCACTGATTACCGGCGGCGTGACTGTATCTGACAGCGACGTGCGTGCTACTTATGTTGCGCAGGCCACAAAGATCAAGTTTGACTATGCTGTCATCGACTCCGATACGCTGCGCAACACGATCAATCCGTCGGATGCCGAACTTCAGGCGTATTTCAAGCGGAATGCAGCCAAATACGCTCACGCCGTTCCCGAGCAGCGCAAGATTGAATATGTTGCGTTCACAGCCTCCAACCTTCCCCAGCCGCCTACGCCGGTTACCGAGGCAGACATCCAGCAGTACTATGAGCAGCACCTCAGCGACTATCAGGTTGCCGAGCAGGTGAAGGTGCGCCACATCCTGATCGCGGTGAACTCGCAGGACCCAAAGGCGGACGCCGCCGCCAAGGCCAAGGCGCAGAGCATCCTTGACCAGCTCCACCACGGCGCGGACTTTGCCGAACTCGCCAAGAAGTACTCAGACGACCCGGGTAGCAAATCGCAGGGCGGCGAACTTGGCTGGATCAAACACGGCGTGACGGTGCCGAGCTTCGATAAGGCCGCCTTCTCGCTCCAGCCGGGGCAAACCTCCGGCCTGGTGCGTACCCGCTATGGCTACCACATCATTCAGGTGGAGGCGAAGCAGGCCGCGCACACCCAGCCGATCAATGAAGTGAAGCCGCAGATTACGGCCACGCTGACCCGCCAGCATGAGACGCAGGCGGAACAGGCTTTCGCTCACCAGCTATCCGCAGAAGCCGCGAAGTCCGGCCTTGACGCAACGGCGGCTGCGCATCACTTAAAAGTTGTCACCACGGACTTCCTCTCGCAGTCGTCGATTGTGCCTGACCTGGCAGATGGCTCGCAGTTGCTCGCAGGCGCGTTCAGCGCGCAGAAAAATGGCGCACTACAGGTCGCCTCCACGGGCGACGGCTACGCGGTCTATCAGGTGGCGGCCATTAATCCTGCCCACGCACCGGATTTCGCCAGCTACAAATCGCATGTGCTCGACGACTACCGCAATGAACAGCTCCCCCAGTTGCTGGCGACAAAGACCAACGAGCTTGCCAACCTTGCAAAGTCGGGCACCGATCTTGCCGCGGCGGCGAAAAAGATTGGCGCAAAGATGGAGACAAGCGACCTAGTTGGACGCGATGCGCAGGTGCCGGACATCGGCGCGCTTGCCACCGTTGCTCCGCAGCTCTTTGACATGAATGAAGGCGAGATCAGCGGGCCGATCAATACCGGGCATACGGGAGTCGTCGCCAGGCTGACGGAGAAGCAACTGCCCACCAACGATGAGATCACCAAGAACTTCGACGCAACACGCGACGCGCTTCTGAACCAGCGCCGCAGCGCCATGTTTGATGTTTTCGTCTCGAACCTTGAAAATAATTACCTGAAAGAAGGCCGCATCCGCATCAACCGCAAACTTCAGCAAGGCGCGCCGGTTGGGGGCTCGCCCAGTTAGTCAGGAGACGAACTCTGACTTCAGGTATTCATACAACTACGGCCCGCCATTTCGGAGTCTCCCGAACAGCGGGCCTTTCTCTTTTGCAGCAGACGCGTATTTCGGAACTCATCCATGCCTTTTGACCGTTCTTCCGGTTTATTGCTTCACATCTCCTCTCTGCCGTCTCTCGGCGGTATAGGTGATCTGGGTCCGGCAGCCTATGACTTTGCCAATTTTCTTGCCGCCGGCAAACAGCGCCTTTGGCAGGTGCTGCCGCTCAGCCCGACAGGGTATGGGAACTCGCCCTATGCGGCGCTCTCCGCGTTCGCCGGCAATCCTCTGCTCATCTCACTTGAACGGCTCGCCACCCGCGGCTGGATTTCGCACAAGCGCCTGATCTCGCTGCCCGGACGAAATGGCAATGTGGATTACGACGCCGTGGTGCGTGCAAAGATTCCGCTGCTCGAAGAGGCGGCTCGCGCCTTCCTTCACCATCACGACAGCGAAGAGTGGTCGCGCTACGAAGCGTACACCCGCACGAACTGGACCTGGCTCGAGGCCTACGCGCTCTACAGCGTTCTACGCAAGAAGTACAACGGCGCGGCGTGGAACGTGTGGCCGACCGACCTTGCGCGCCGGGACCCGGACATACTCGATCGAATCCGCCGCGACCATGCCGAAGAGATCGCCATTCAGCAGATTTTGCAGTTTACCTTTGACGACCAGTGGACCGCCCTGCGCGAGTATTGCGGGGAACGGGGCATCAAGCTCATCGGCGACGTCGCGATTTTTGTGAATTACGACAGCGCGGATGTCTGGACCAGACCGGATCTGTTCGAGCTCGACGATCATCTTGCGCCCATTCGTGTTGCCGGAGTTCCCCCAGACTACTTCTCCGCAACCGGTCAGCGATGGGGCAATCCGCTCTACCGCTGGGACGTAATGCGCCGCAACCATTACTCGTGGTGGATCGACCGGATGAGCCGCGCGCGGCATCTATACGACATCATTCGCCTCGACCATTTCCGCGGTTTCGAGGCCTACTGGGCGATTCCTGCGGCCAACCAGACGGCGGTACACGGCGATTGGATCAAAGCGCCGGGGGTTGAGCTGTTTGAGACGATTGGACGCGCGCTCGGCGAGCTGCCCTTCATCGCTGAAGATCTCGGTGTTATTACTCCGGAAGTCGACGCGCTGCGCGACCGTTTCCGGCTGCCCGGAATGCGCATTCTTCAGTTCGGCTTTGGATCGGGCAAGTCCCACGACTACCTTCCTCACAGGTACATCAACAACTGCGTGGTCTACACCGGCACTCACGACAACAACACAACACAGGGCTGGTGGGACGAAGAAGCAAGCAAAGCGGAGAAGGTCGCAGCCAAGGCATATCTTGGCGCGTCACGGAAAGACTTCGTATGGGCCATGATCCGGGCCGTCGAAACATCAGTCGCCGACATCTGCATTGTTCCCGCGCAGGACCTGCTCTGCCTTCCCGAAGATGCGCGCATGAATATGCCTTCGCGCGCGGCAGGAAACTGGACCTGGCGGTGCCCGGAGAATGCGCTCACACCGGAGATTGCGGCGAGGCTCGCGGCCCTTACGGAAACTTCAGACCGCGCTTGAGGCGCGCCGTCTTATCCAGACACGGCCATTGCCACGGGAAACTCCGCAAATAGCTTTGCCAGCGGAATCCTGCCGTCTTCCGGTACGGTAAGCTCCTGGCCTGTAAAGCTATTTTGCAGCCGCATGCCCACGCACTTGTTCGCAAGCAGCACCCCTTTGCCCCATGCGCTTCCCTGCGGCAGCTCCGGCTTGTGCCGCATCAGCGTGCAGGCAAAACGAGGCACCGCGACCAGCACGCACTGCTGTCCCAGGCGGCGAAGATAGGCAATGACGTGCTGCGCGTACTCTTCGTTTGCGTGTAAGGCGATGTACTCGCCCCTGCGAAAGACATCCGGAGCCTCGGCGCGTACGGCCAGCGCGCGATGCGTTGTCCACAGTTTGATGTGCCCATCGTCGAGCCGCGCCGTTACCTCGCGGCACACGGCAAGCGGCCCTTCGGTCCGGGCCTTATGCAGCATGGCGTCCAGCGCGTCCATGTGCAGCTTGTAATCCACAGGGCGACGATTGTCCGGGTCAACCAGGCTCGGGTTCCACATTTCGCACCCCTGATAAAAGTCAGGCACTCCAGGCGAGGTCGTCTTCAGGACAACTTGCGCGAGCGAATTCACCGCACCAAACAACCTGAGTGCGGGTAACAGAAGCTGCAGCGCCGCCACAAACTTGCGTTCGGCTCCGTCCGGATCCGGCGTAAGAATTCCAGCGACGAATTTGTGCACTGCCGCAACATACTTCTCGTTGGGGCTCACCCAGCTCAGATTGACTTTCGCCTCGCTCAACGCCTTGGTCATGTACTGCTGCACGCGTTCAATGAACTGCCGGCGCTCGTCAGCCGATTCCATCTTCCACGGCCACGCGCCGGCAATCGTCTGGTAAATCAGGTATTCCTCATTCAGGTCAGGCGCGATGCGGCCATCTTCGAGTGTCTGCTTGAAGCGCGCGTTCAGCCGCTGCACGCGGCGCACAAACGCAGGCCAGAAAAGCTTCATCTCGGAAATCACGTTCAGGCGGTTGCGTACGTCCTCGCTGCGCTTGGTGTCGTGGGTCGAGGTCGCCAGCATGGCGTCGGGCGAGTTCTTGAGCCGCTCCTCATTGCTCGCGTGGAATGTCTCCGTCGAGAGCCCGAATGACTGCATTGAGCTGCCGACTTCGTTGGAAGAGATGAAGCGGTTGTACACGTAGAACGCTGTGTCCTCCACACCCTTGGCCATCACCGGTCCGGTCAACTGCTGGAACTTGAGCGCGAAGTACAACTCCTTCTGATTGATCTCGGAGCCCGCCTTGTCATGCAGCAGCAGCGAGCTCTCAAGAAAATCAAACGCGGATGCATCAAGGTCAGGGTTGCGGTACTTTGCCCGTGAAATCGCGTGATGGATGAACGCGCGGTCGCGCTCCGTGTACTGTCCACGATCATCAATGTAGGTGCGGTATACCGGAAAGCACGCAATCGTTTCGCGGATCACAGACTCCAAAATGCTGTCGGTAAAGTCGCGGGCCCTTCTGTCTGCCGAGCCGAGCTGACTGAGCAAATTCGTCAGCACGTAGGTTTCACTGGCGAGCGCGTTCTGCATCACCTGCAGCTTTGCGCGATAAATGATCTCTTCCGGATCCGAAGTTCGTCCGGTAAACGCGGCGTACAGATCGGTAAACCTCTTCCGGTTCTCCTGCTGGATGAAGACCTGGTTCGCAAAATGGACGAAGTCATACCCTGACGTGCCCTGCACCGGCCACTCTTTGGGCAATGCCTCCCTCGGCTCAAGAATTTTTTCCACCACGACGTAGAGCGGCCCGTGCACCTTGCTCCAGTCGTAGCCGCGCACCGTCTCGCGGATTGCGCTCTCAATTCCATTTGGAGCAACCTGGCCCTGTGGCGACGGCCCGCAGCACTGGCTGGCGATGTAGAGCAATTGCAGGCGGATCAAATACTGGCGCGGATTGAACATGCCGTCGCAGTGGTCCACGCGCAGACCGGTCACCCGGCCCTCCGCCAGCATCTTTCGAATGAGGCAGTGCGTCGCGGCAAAGACCTCAGGGTTCTCCATGCGCAGACCCACCAGGTCGTTGACATCAAAAAAGCGCCGGTAGTTGATCTCCTCGGCCGACACGCGCCAGAACGCGAGCCGGTAGGGCTGCGCTTCCAGCACCTCGTGCAGGCGGTCAAAGCTGCCTGGATCCCCTACCTTGCCGTTCACCCGCTCCAGTGCGGCAGCAATTGCTTCCTGGTTGCGCGGGCGCAGCAAGGCTTCGCGGATGCGCGGATTGATCTCTTTCAGTTGCTTGCGCCGCTGCGTCGCCAGGCTGCTGTATGCAGTGTCATTCGGAGGAATATGCGACAGATCGCGAAGAAGGTCGCGAAAGCGCTGCGGCAAGCCGTCCATCTCTTCTTCCGTGAAGATCATGGGCAGCGAACGAGGAGCCAGAGGCATGGAGTGCTCGTAGTAGCGAACCCTGGGCACACCGTCTTCAATCACAATCTGGATCCGCTTATTCTCAAGCTCCTCGCCATATTGGTCTCCCAAGATCGGCAGCAGAAGCTTGCCCTGCATGTCTGTTTTCAGCGGGTCCCAGTCAATGTCAAAGAACTCGGCATACTGCGATGCGCGCCCATTCTCCAGCACATCCTGCCACCAGAGCGAATCATTTCCGACTCCCATGTGATTGGGAACAATATCCAGCAGAAGGCCCATACCGGCCTCGCGCATCGCCTGCGTGAGGCGCAGAAAACCGGCCTCGCCGCCAAGCTCGGGATTCACACGGTCGTGCCGGGTAACGTCGTAACCGTGCATGGAATTCGGGCGGGCCTCAAACACCGGCGAGAGATAACAATCACCGATGCCCAGCCGGCGCAGATACGGCAGCAATGATTCAAGATCGGCAAAGTTGAAGTTGCCGTGCAGTTGTACCCGATAAGTGGAGATGGGAGCGCGCGCCTCTGCGTGCAGAAAATGATGGATGCAATCCTGAAGCGAAACTTCTTTCTCAGATGTAGAAGCACTATCTGCAACTAGCATTGGTCTTTAGATGCAAAAGTTTACAAAAGCGTTGACTGCGGCGCGCGCTTTACTTGCATTCGCGCATCGCAGAAAATAGCAGATAGAACTAAGGGAATTGAGGAAGGAAAACTAATGCCACTTTCCGGCGAAGCAATCCGCATGATGAATTACGTTGACGATGTTTCAACCACGCTGCGCCGCATCCTGTCGCTCGTTCCAACGCTTACGCCCGAAGAACGGCTGCGCGTGAGTGACTACCTTAGCCATGCCAACCCCGGCGTGGACACCGTGCTGCGGGCCTTGAAGAGCAATTCACCCACACCCGGACCCGTCGCGTAGAAGCGGTCCCTGTCCTCGCGCTACAGCAGGCCACGCGCCTTCACATCGAGATACTCATTGATCGCGTCGGCCTTTACGCTCGCTGCGCTGGTTTCAACGACGAGTACGCCCTGCGCACGCAACTGAGCCAGCAAAGCGCGCCGCCGTTCCAGTATCTCCTCTGACGCAGTTGCGACATACATCTGGGCTACGGACTGCGGCCTCTGCGCCGCCATGGCGTCAAGCTCAGGGTGTTTCAATACCACTAACAGGACCAGGTGACGCCGGGAGAGATCGAGCGCCGCATCCACCACCTCCGGACGGCGCGCGCTGTCGGCCAGTTCAGTGATCCACAAGATAAGCCCGCGCCGCCGCTGAAGGTGCTTCAGCCGGATGGCGGCGCTCAGATGATTGGCCTCGCCCGATTCCGCGCGCGCCAGCGATAACGCATCCACAAATTGCCGCAGATGTCCTGTTCCGGCCGCGGGCAGCAACTGCTGCTGGATACTCTGCCCATAAACCAACAGCCCGGCCTTGTCTCCCGTCTGCATTACCGCCTGGGCCAGGGCAACCGCCGCGCCCGTGGACTGATCAAGCTGCGTCAGGTTCAGCAGAAGGTCTTCGCTGCTGGAGGGCGCGCTTAAAGAATCCCTGAATCGCTCTCCGATTTTGCGGCGCAGCGAAAACGCCGTGCGCGAAAGTCTGCCCGCGTCGATCACAATCCACACCTGTTGGCTGCGTTCGGTGGTGAACTCGCGCGTAATCAGCTTGGCGCGCCGCGCCGTCGCCG
>JASHUR010000401.1 GCA_030039895.1 Acidobacteriaceae bacterium
CCACCGCCTTAAAGCCCGAGTAGGCCTTGCGGTTGTTGTCCCCCACCGCCTCCAGACGCTTGTGCAGTATCACTGCCACCTTCTGGGCCATCTCGGGAGAAAATTGCCGCATGGCCGCCAAGCGGCGTATCGCCTCAACGCGGTGTTCCGGCCCCAGGCTGTCGAGCACCTGCGAGGCACGGCGCGGATCAAGATGCGCAAGCACCAGCGCCACCGTTTGCGTATGCTCTCCATCCAGAAACTTCCCCAACTGCAGCGGATCCACACGTTCGAGCATCGCCAGATTGCCGTGGCTGGCCTCCTGCGCACGCTTCACAATCGCCAGCAGATCCTCTGCGCGCTGCTTGCCCAGGGAGTCCACCAGCAGGCGCGTCGCATATTCAAGACCCCCGTGCATCATGTACTGCTGGGTCTCGAGCATTTCGTAGAACTCTTCGATGACTTCAAAAGAAAGGTCCGGCGGGATATTGCGCAACTCGGCCAGTTCCTGGGTAATGCGCTGAACATCGTTCTCGGGCAGGTTCTGGATGATCTTCTTGCCCAGTTCATCGCCCACCGCAACCATCAGAACGGCGGCCTTGCGAAGGCCGGTAAGCTCTGCGGTCAGCCCGCGACGCGGCGCGGCCGCATGCAGACCGGGCGCGGTCAAACTTGTCGAAGGCGTCATGCCTGCGGACGGCGGCATAGAGGCCGACGCCGGAGATGCGGTTGGCAGCTTAGGTCCTGTGCTCATGGCATCCATCGCTAATCGCTTTGAATCCAGCTCTGCAGAAGGCGTGTTGACTGTGCCGGCTCGCGGCGCAGATGGTCAGTCACCTCGTCAAATACCCGCTGCATATGCTGTTTCTGCTTCTCGGCAGCCAGCTGGTCGGGGCTGGGCTCAGTTCCAACTCCAGACTCTAAAGCCGCAATCTCTTCACCCGGCTTCAGCGTGTTCACCCTGGCTGGCGTAATCGTAGACATCATGGGGCGCACGACAAACAGGAACAGTCCCGCCAGTGCAAACAGAATCACGGCGTATCGCATCAGCGAGCCCGACTCGGCCGCCGCAGTAAGCAGTCGCTGGCTCAGCGGCGGCTGTGACGGAGCCTGGTTATCAAAAGGAAGATCGACCACACTGACGGTATCGCCGCGCGACGGATCATAGCCGATCGCTGCCTCTGCTAATTCCGTCAACCGCTTCATCTCCTCCGGGCTGCGCGGCCGCCAGCTCACCTTCTTGCCGTTCCCCGTCATGATCTGGTTAATCAGCACCGCGGCGGTAATTCGCTCAATCCTCCCTGCGCCCTGTGTCGTGTGTTTGACCTTCTCCGATGCGCCATAGGTCCCGCTCTCCTGCGATTCGCTCTCGATCTGCGGCGTGGACTTGGGGTACACCGGAGGCTTGGTGTTCGGCGCATTGCTCGCCGTGCCCGGTACGCCCGAGACCTGTGGCGGCCCTCCCGCTGTCTGTTGCGAACGCTGCATCGAAAGTGTGACAACGTCGTTCGGGTCGTAGCTCTTATCGACTTCATCGGTCGTCGACGTGTCGTACTCTACGTTGACCGAAGCCCGGACATTCCCCGCACCCGCCACCGGCTCAAGCGTCTGAATCAACTTCGAAGCCAGCTCCTGCTCGTGCGCCTCATTCTGCTCGGTGCTGCTTCTGCGGCCAAGCTGCTCACCTGAAGCATCGACCAGCGTCACGTTCTGCGGCTGCAGGTCATCTACAGCGCCTGCAACCAGGTTGCGAATCGCGGTAGCCTCATCGTCAGAAATGCTGCGCCTCCGCAGCGTCAGCACCACCGAAGCCTTGGCCGCACGCTGGTCGTCTGTGAACAGCGAGTCGTGCGGCATCACCAGATTCACACGCGAGCTCTCAACGTCCGATAGCGTGTCAATCGTGTGTTCAAGTTCTCCCTCAAGCGCCCGCTGGTAGTTCACCCTCTCGTCGAACTCTGACCCGATCCAGTTCGGCTTGTCGAACAACTCAAATCCCATGCGTCCGCTGCGCGGCCCGCCCTTCGCGGTGGCCACCAGCCGCGCCTTGTCCAGATTATCGGCGGTCACGCGCAGCGCCGTGCCGTCGGGCGACACATCAAACGGAATGTTGGCTGCGGTCAGCTCCGCTGCCATCGCACGCGCGTCTTCCGGGTCAAGCCCGGCATACAGCGTGCGCCAGTCGGGGCGGGAAGCGTACCAGCCAAGCGCGACAATCGACGCCAGCAAAAATACGCTCGTACCGATCAGCCATCTCTTCCTTACCGGATCGAGCTGCCGGAGGCGCGCCCCCACCTCTGACACAAACTCCATCGCGTGTTGTTCAAAGGCGCCGCCGCTGCCGGCGGTTGTGATCTGTTGATTTCCGTCCATCGATAGTTTTCCGCTCTCTGCTGCGACTGCCTTCTGAATGGCGATTGGCTCTTAAACCATTTGCCCCGGAGGGGCTTAGAACTGCATCTGCATTAGCTGCTGATAGGCGGCGACTGCCTTGCTGCGAACGGCCAGCGCCAGTTCAAAGGACATATCCGCCTTTTGTGTGGCAATCATGGCTTGATGAATATCGACGCCCTGGCCGGTGATCAGCCCCTGCACATCGTTCGCCGCCTGGTTTTCCAGGTTTTGCACGCCCTGGATCGCGCTCTTGAACATCCCGGCAAAGGGTGTCTGACCGGCGGCGCTGCCCGCGTCCAGACCGTCGTTCGCGGCGTCCGGCCCCAAGGCATTCACCATCGCGTTTGAGATCGAAACTGGTTGCATAAAACCTCTCCTGGACGGAAATTTGTCTGCAGATAACTGCTGCGCTTTACTTCAGAATGTCGATCGAGTCATTGATCATGTTCTTGGTTGCCTGTACAGCAGAACTGTTCAGATCGTAGGCACGCGTCGCGCTCATCAGATCCACCATTTCAGTCAGCGGATTGATGTCCGGGTACGTGACGTACCCGTTCTTGTCCGCGTCGGGATTCCCCGGATCGTAGCGGCGCTGTCCGGGACTGTTGTCGCTGACTACGGCGGCAATCTTCACGCCGCCAATATTTGCTGTCCCGTCACTGCTTCCCCGCGCAAACAGGTGATTGGAAAAAGCCCCTTGATCGCTGGCTTCCGATTCAAAAACAACCTCTTGCCGCCTGTATGGCCCGCCTTGCGGCGTGCGGGTGGTGTTGGCGTTGGCCATGTTCGAGGCCACCACTTCGGCCCTTAACCGCTCGGCGGCCAGGGCCGATCCGCTCACGTCCATCACTCCGAATAAATTCATCTCAGCTCTTGCTCCAATCCTTCGTGAGCCCTGCTTCGTATGCCTTGGCCCGCGCGCCTACTCTCATTTGTCTTCGTGAATCGCATCCATCACACGGGTGAACTCG
>JASHUR010000402.1 GCA_030039895.1 Acidobacteriaceae bacterium
CAAGGTTTTTGATTCTGCGTGGAGATTTGGGCGCGGGAAAGACGACGCTGGTGAAGGGGATTGCCGAGGAGCTGGAAGCAGCGGATGCGGATGAGGTGACGAGCCCGACCTTTACGCTGATTCATGAATATGAGGGAATGCGTGGCGGGGAGCCGGTGCGGCTGTATCACCTGGACTTGTACCGGATTGAGAATGAGCGGCAGCTGGACACGCTGGGGCTGGATGACCTGAGCGGGCCGGACAGCATTGTGCTGGTGGAGTGGGGAGAGAAATTTCCGACGGTAGTGAGCCGCAGCAACGGCGAGATTGAGATGACCTCGACGGGCGGCGATACGCGCAAGGTCAAACTGACGCTGAGGGATCAGGGCAGCCGGGAGACGGGGAATAGTTAGACACGCCAGGTGTCGGCGCGCCATTCGGCGATGGCCTGTTTGATCTCCGCCGGCTTGAGGCGCTCGGTAAGCGTCTTGTGCACGAGCGCGGGAATTTCTTTGTCTGAAGCGAAGCGCAGGGCGATCAATTGCCGTTCAGACAGCTCGGAGATGCGGGCGCGCAAGGCGTCAGGGAGCAGATTGGCGAGGCGGAGCCGTTCCTCAAGCCGAATAACGCGGTCCTGAACTTTTACAGGGTTGATGCGGGCCAGCAAGAGCAGCAGGAGCAGCGCGACGGACATGACGAGGTTCCACGCGGTGAAGAAGCCTGGCGAACGCGCGATGACAATCACGGCGATGATGATGTTGGCGAAGAAAACGGGTACGAGCGCAAGGTGAAAGACAGGATGTATGCGGGCGTGATTTGCGAGGGATTGCGGTTTTTCCGCCATAAGCTTTCTCCTTTCAGCGGTTTACGGCAACCGAGAGGTCGGAAGTCGGGCCGGGCGCGACCCGGTGTCGATCTCCATCGAAGGGTGGAGTGAAAAACCACTCTTCGGGCTCAAGACATTGGGCAGGGAGGGACGTACTCTAATCTCGTCTTTTGCATATATAGCAACCTCCTACCCTGGCCGTGGTTACGGTCAGGGATTTCTTTTGTTGCTGTACAAGTGACCGGGCCAGACGTGCGAAGGTCGTCAAAAAAATTGATGAAATTCGGCGCGGAGTGCGGCTTTTTCAGATCAGCTCGATCCCCCAGAGGTCGTGGAGGTGCAGAACGCCTTCGAGGGTTCCGGCGGGGCTCACGACGATGAGGGAGGTGATCTTCATCTCTTCCATCAGGCTGAGGGCGCGGACTGCGAGTTCATCTGGCGCGATGGTATGGGGATGCGGATTCATGGTTTCGCCAGCGGTCTTTTCCAGGAGGCCGGGGCCATCTCGTTCCAGCAGACGGCGCAGGTCACCGTCGCTGATGATACCGAGAAGGCGGCCGTTGTCCTCAATGGTGGTCATGCCTAGCTTTTTCCGGGACATCTCGTAGATGACGTCCTTCATGGGCGTGGAGGGGGTGACGCGCGGGACGGCGTCGCCGGTGTGCATGAGCTGGCTGACGCGGGCGAGGCGCTTGCCCAACTTGCCGCCGGGGTGGAGTGCGGCGAAGTCCTCGGCGTGGAAGCCTTTCTTGATAGAGACGGCGATGGCGAGTGCGTCTCCGAGGGCGAGCATGGCAGTAGTAGATGCGGTGGGAGCGAGGCCCATCCCGCAGGCCTCGGCGGGAACGCTGCAGTCAAGCGCGACGTCGCTGGCGAGGGCCAGGGTGGACTGGGTGTTGCAGCAGAAGCTGATGAGGGCGTCGCCGATGCGCTTGATATTGGCGAGCAGGCGCAGTATCTCTTCGGTTTCGCCGCTGGCCGAGAGGGCGATCACGACATCGCCTTTGGCAAGCATGCCGAGGTCGCCGTGGACGGCTTCTGCAGGATGAAGAAAGAGCGCAGGGCTGCCGGTTGAGCTGAGCGTGGCTGCGATTTTCTGGGCGATGATGCCGCTCTTGCCCATTCCGGTGACGACAACACGGCCCCGACTCTCGCCGCATTGCAGGATGGAGGCGACGGCGCGGTCGAAGGCAGCGGCCATTGGGCCTTCAAGGCGCTCGGCCAGAGCCATAAGGGCTTCGGCCTCAATGCGTACTAACCGCGATGGAGTATGAGCCGTCAAACAGGACGATGCTATCAGAGATGCGGTGGCGAGTAGAATGCAAGTAGAGGATACGAGAGGGTGAAACGTAACATTCTGGTGGTGGCGGCCGTGCTGGCGACCCTGGGAATCATGATCTGGGCGGGTGTCTCAAACTACAGGCGGCAACAGCGGGAGCAGGCGAATCTGAAGCGGTTGCAGGCGATGATTGAAGCGACGGAGCCTGCGGGAACGACGGCCAACGACGACGAAGCGCTTGAGGAGAATCCGCTGCAAGGGAAGATGGCGCCGGAGTTCACGCTGACAGATACGAAAGGGCAGAAGGTCTCGCTGGCGGACTACAAGGGCAAGGCGGTCGTGGTGGACTTCTGGGCGACGTGGTGCGCACCGTGCAAAATTGAGATTCCCTGGCTGGAGCAGTTCAAGAACCAGTATGGCGGGCAGGGACTGGCGGTGCTGGGAATATCGGAAGACGACCTTGATCTTGACAACAAATCTGAGCTGGCGAAAGAGAAGCAGCAGATCGCGAACACGGCAGAGCAACTGAAGATTAACTATCCGGTGCTGTATGACGACGCGAATGTTTCGACGCCCTATGGCGGCGTGGATGGGCTGCCGACGACGTTCTTTATTGACCGGAGCGGCAAAGTGGTGGCTTCGACGGTAGGGCTGGCTCCGCGCGAACAGATCGAAGCGGACATTAAGAAGGCTCTGGGCAACGGCGGGGGCGCGTCTTGAGATTGCTGTGGTGCGCGTTGCTGCTGGGGGCGACGAGTCTGGCGGGGGCGCAGAAGCTGCCGTGGCAGGGCCGGATGGTGGGCGCAAGCATCGAGACCAAGGCCCCACAGCACGTGCAGTACCTTTTTCCTGAGCAGATTTCAGTTGCGGCGGGAAAAGACGCCGTGATCGAGATGCATTTCAGGGTGAACCCCGGCATGCACATCAACTCGCATACGCCGCGTGAGAAGTGGCTAATTGCGACGCGGCTGAATGTGGTTGAGACTCCCGCGATGAAGATCGGCGCGGTTGATTTTCCAGCTGGTGAGGACTATGCGCTGGCGTCAATGCCGAACGACAAGCTGAGCGTATATACGGGTGAGTTTGTGGTCCGAGTACATATTGTGTCCAGGCCGGGGCAGCACATTTTGCGGGGCGCGCTGCGATATCAGGCCTGCGATGCGAACTCGTGCTACCCGCCGCGCGAGGCTCCGGTGGCGGTGGATGTGATCGCGAAGTAGCGACTATTCCGTGCGTGGAATAGCTTCCGCAGCGGCTAAGCGCGCAATGACGCGGTCCTTTCCGAGGGCAACCATCACAGCGAATAAGCTGGGTGCGACGGCCTGCCCGGTGAGGGCGACGCGCGCGCCGTTGATGAGTACGCCGGCCTTGATCTGGCTTTCGTCCGCGAGGGCGCGCAGGGTCTGCTCGGTGGAGGCTTCCGTGAACTCGGGCGTCTCGGCATAACGCTGGGCAAGCTGCACCAGGAAGGCCCGGGTCGCGCCATCTTTAAGGAACTTGGCGACGGCGGCTGGGTCGAAGTCAAACGTGTCGCTGAAGTAGGCGCGGAAGGTTGTAGCGAAGTCTTTGAGGCTACGGGCACGAGGCTTGAGAAGTCCGATGGAGACGAGAATGTCCTGCTCAGAACGGTTCGGCACAAAACCGGCAGCGGCCCACTCCTCCTGAATGAGCGGCAGAAGCTTTTCTGCGTCGTAGGCGCGGATGTATTCCGTGTTGAACCAGGCGAGCTTGTCGTTGTTGAAGACGGCGTTGGATTTTGAGATGCCGTCGAGCGAAAAGAGCCGGATGAGGTCGTCTGAGGAGAAGATTTCCTGATCCTTGTGCTCGGAGCCAGGCGTCCAGCCGAGAAGTGCAAGGAAGTTGCGGAATGCCTCGGGGACGATGCCCATTTCCTTATAAGCGATAACTGAGGTTGCGCCGTGGCGCTTGGAGAGGCGCGTTTTGTCTGGTCCGAGGATGAGCGGGACGTGTGCGAAGACGGGGAGGGCTGCGCCGAGGGTCTGGTATTGCAGGACTTGCTTGGGCGTGTTGGATATGTGGTCAGCGCCGCGGATGATGTGGGTGAGGCGCATGTCGATGTCGTCGGCGACGACGCTGAGGTGATAGGTGGGGACGCCGTCGGAGCGGAGCAGGACGAAGTCCTCGATCTCGGCGTTGGCGAACTCGACCCGTCCGAAGACCGCGTCTTCAAAGGCGGTCACGCCGCCGTCGGGGACGGCAAAGCGGACGGCGGAGGGCTCTCCAGCGGCCTTGCGCGCGGTGGCGTCGGCTGGGGCGATGTTGCGGCAGCGGCGGTCGTACATGGGCGGACGTCCGGCGGCGGTGGCCTGGGCACGGCGCTGCTCGAGTTCGGCTTTGGTACAGAAGCAGTAGTAGGCGTGGCCGGAGGCCAGGAGCTTTTCGGCGGTCTGCTTGTAGAGGTCGAGCCGGCGCGACTGGAAGAACGGGCCTTCGTCCCAGTTGAGGCCAAGCCAGCGCATGCCGGTGAGGATGCCCTCGACCATTTCTTCCGAGGAGCGCTCGAAGTCGGTGTCCTCGATGCGGAGGATGAGGGTTCCGCCGGCGTGGCGGGCAAAGAGCCAGTTGAAGAGTGCGGTGCGCGCTCCGCCGACGTGTAGGTAGCCGGTGGGCGAAGGCGCAAATCGAACGCGGGGAGCGGGAACGGAGGTCATGAGAATGTCTGGGGTCAATCTTTGATGCTAAAGCATTTTCCTGATTGTCGCAGTCTATTGCGTCAAGCTTGTAGTTGACCAACTTGACCAACCATAAAATTTGGTAGAAAATTGGAACATGGGTAAGCCAATCAATCTATATGAAGCCAAGTCTCATCTGTCTGAGCTTGTGGCCCGCGCGGCCGCCGGGGAGGAGATTGTGATTGCCAAATCAGGGAAGCCGATGGCGCGGCTTGTTCCGATTGCGAAAACCAGTGGGCGGAGGTCGAAGGCATTTGGGAAGAATCTGATGGGCGTGACCTACATAGCGCCTGATTTCTACGAAGATATTCCCTTGGATGTTCTTTTCGACGAAGACGAGAAGGACACGAATTGAAAGCCGATTATCTTTTGGACACGCATATCCTGCTCTGGCTTGACTCCGATGTACGCCGCGTTTCGACTTCTGTGATCGAGACAATCGACCGTGCAGATCAGGTGTACTATAGCGCTGCTTCAGTCTGGGAGCTTTCCATCAAGCAAAGTTTGGGCAAGCTTCGATTGACCAAGCCGATATCAGGATTTGTCGAGAACAGTCGTTTTCTTGAGCTGCCTGTAACAACACGCTATGCGGAAGCGGCTGCAAAATTGCCCATGCATCATCGCGATCCATTTGACAGAATGCTAGTCGCTCAGGCAGGCACGGAGGGGCTTGTCCTAATTACTGCCGACGAACGACTGTCCGCGTATGATCTAAAAACGCTTCGAGTCTGAGAATTGATTTCGTTCAGAATTGCGGCGGAGACGGCGGATTCTGATAGGTGAAGTTGGTCACGGATTGGCTCGCGGGGACGACTCTCCACTGAGAAAATGCCAGCACGTAGAGCATGATGAAGTTGATCAGTGGAATCAACATCAGAAGGCTGAGCCATGGAGAGAAGCCGGCCTTCTTCCAGATCATCCAGTACGGGATGATGACAAGGACCGCGATCGTAAGGATGAAAAATGGTGCGATCGCCATTAAGCCCTGGAAAGCATGCAACTGCGTCTGATCCATAGGGCAACCCCCTAGCGGGAAATAGAGATGCAGATAAGCGTAGTCGAGACGGCTGCGGGTGGGAAGAGGA
>JASHUR010000403.1 GCA_030039895.1 Acidobacteriaceae bacterium
ATTGACCGCATGCTGCTTGAGCTTGAAAACCATACGGGACTGCAGATCGCGCGCACGCCGTCGGAAGCCAAAACGGCGACCCTGCTCATTACGGTGGACGGCCCTGGCGAGGCAATCCAGAGCGTCGATGAGAACGAATCGTACACACTCGATGTGACCCCAACGGGAGCGCATTTGAAAGCAGCGACGGTTGTCGGCGCGATGCATGGCCTGCAGACATTCCTGCAACTGGTGCAGACCGATGGGTCCAGCTTCTTTGTCCCCGCGGTTTCGATTCAGGACTCGCCGCGTTTCCCATGGCGCGGGCTGATGATTGATTGCAGCCGCCACTTTGAGCCGATTCCTGTCATCAAGCGCACGCTCGACGGAATGGCCGCCGTAAAGCTGAACGTCTTCCACTGGCACCTGTCTGATGACCAGGGCTTCCGGATTCAGAGCAAGGTGTTTCCGAAGCTGACGGAGATGGGCTCTGACGGCGAGTTCTACACGCAGGAGCAGGCGCGGGAGATTGTTGCCTATGCGCGGGCGCGCGGCATTCGCGTAGTGCCCGAGTTCGACATGCCCGGCCACTCGCAGTCGTGGTTTGTCGGCTATCCCGACCTGGCCAGCGGCCCCGGCCCGTATCAGATCGAGCATCAATACGGGATCTTCGACCCCGTAATGGACCCCACCCGCAAGAGCACGTATGTCTTCCTGGACAAGTTCATCGGCGAGATGGCCACCATTTTTCCCGATCCCTACATGCACATCGGGGGGGATGAAAACAACGGCGTGCAGTGGAAGAACAATCCGCGCATTCAGGAATTCATGAAGGCGCACGACATTCATGGAACCGCGGGCCTACAGACCTACTTCAACCAGAAGCTCATGCTGATTCTGAAAAAGCACGGCAAGCGCATGGTGGGATGGGACGAGATCTTCGCGCCGGGCCTGTCCAAGGACGCCGTCATCCAGTCGTGGCGCGGCTTTGCGTCATTGGCGGCGAGCGCAAAGCAGGGTTATGACGGCATTCTTTCAGCTGGCTATTACCTTGACCAGATGCAGACAGCCGAACAGCACTACCTGGTCGATCCGATACCGGTCAACAGCGACCTGACGCCTGACGAGAAGGCACGGATTCTTGGCGGCGAAGCCTGCATGTGGGGCGAGCACGTCTCACCGCGCAGCATTGACTCGCGCATCTGGCCGCGCACCGCGGCGATTGCCGAGCGGTTGTGGTCTCCGCAGAGTGTGAACAACGTGGACGATATGTACCGCCGACTGTGGGTAGAGGATCTTCGCCTCGAAGCGGTGGGGCTTACGCAGATGTCGAATGAGGGCGTTGGGCTTAGGCAGCTCGCGGGGACGGGAGCGATTGGGCCACTGCGGATTCTTGCCAGCGTTGTTCAGCCGGTTACCTTCGATCAGCGTTATGAGCTGCAGCACACGTCGCAGCTCACGCCGATGGACCACCTGATCGACGCCGTGCGTCCCGACCCGCCGTCGCGCCACGGATTGGAAGTGCTTGTGCACGGCTATCTGGCCAACCACGACGCAGCCACCCAGGAGAGGCTGCAGAGCATCTTTGCGCGCTGGATTGTGGCCGGCCCGCAGGCGCTGGCGCTCATGCAGAAGGCTCCGTTGCTGAACGACGCCGAACCGCGTGCCGAGCAGCTTGTGGCGCTGGGAACGATGGGGCAAGAGGCGCTGACCTTCATCGCCAACCACCAGGCTGCTCCGGCGGGATGGGTGCAGGCGAAGCTGGCGATGATCGATCAGGCAGAGAAGCCCGCCGGACTGGTGCGGTTTACCATCCTTGAGCCAATCCGCGAACTGGTGAAGGCGGCGCAGTAAATCGCAGCACGTTACAGGCTGAAATCCACGTCCGTGTTTCCGGGCGTGGATTTCGCTTTGGAGTCAATCCTGACTTCTTGCCGCTTGCGCTAACGACGCTCGGCCTGTTGGCTGGGAAGGGCGCTCTCGGCCCTTGGGACAGGGATGACCGCATCCGGCAGACGGATTGCCTGATAGACCAAAGCCGCGATGATCCCGCCAATAAGCGGTGCGACGATGAAGAGCCATAGTTGCTGCAGTGCCCATCCGCCGACAAAAAGGGCAGGTCCGATGCTGCGCGCTGGGTTGACCGAAGTGTTTGTGATGGGAATGCAGACCAGATGATCCAGGGTAAGCACCAATCCGATCGCGACTCCAGCGAAACCTACGGGGGCCTTCACGTCGGTTGAGCCGATGACCACGATCACAAGAAATGCGGTAAGGACCATTTCAGCAATGAAGCCCGCCGCCATGGAGAAGCCGTCAGGAGAATGCAGACCGTAGCCGTCGGCTCCGAGGCCGGCAACGTGCGGGTCATATCCGCCCGGCATGCCTTTTGCGATCGCAAGAATTACGGCAGCTGCAAGGATGGCGCCGATGATCTGGGCAATCCAGTAGCCTACAGAGTCCTTGACGTTGATCCTTTTGGCGATCAACATCCCGAGTGTTACCGCCGGATTGATGTGGCACCCGGAGATGGGTCCGATGGTGTAACACATGACCAGAAGCGAGAGACCGAATGCCAGCGCGACACCGACGAAACCAATGTGCTTGCCGGCCAGCACTGCGCTGCCTACTCCGCCGAACACCAGCACAAAAGTCCCTACCAATTCCGCAGCATACTTTTTCATCGCGTACCTGCCTTTTCGGGCCTGAAATCAGGCCCAAGGGATTCTTTACTGCGAAGGCAAATATACGCCGGTTTATCGCGGGTGAGTATCAATTTTGCCGGGAAAAAAGGAGCGCCGGGGCCGCTCTGACCTGCCTGCGCGAGGCAGCCTCGACCGGCGCTACTTTACTGCCGGTGCAGCGTACTGCTGCTTGTACCACGCGATGGTGCGGCGCAGGCCTTCTTCAAAGCCGACCGCGGGGTGGTAGTCGAAGGCTTCCCGTGCGGCGGAGATGTCCGCGTGCGAGTCGCGGACGTCGCCGGCGCGAGGCGGGCCGTAGGCCGGCTCCTGGTTAAAGTTGAGCAATTGGGCCAGGACGCGGTAGGTTTCGTTCAGCGTGTGACGCTCGCCACAAGCAATGTTGAAGACCCGGCCAGCGACTTTATCAGCAGGGGCGTGCATGGCTGCGATGTTGGCTGCAACGACATTGTCGACGTAGGTAAAGTCGCGGCCCTGTTCGCCATCGCCGTAGATCGTTGGCTGTTCACCGCGCAGCATTTGCAGGATGAATCTGGCCATGACGCCGCTGTAGGGCGAACTGGGGTCCTGGCGCGGGCCGAAGATATTGAAGTAGCGCAGAGAGACTGTTTCAAGCCCGTAGACCTGCCAGTAGCTCTGCAGATAAACCTCGCCCAGCAGCTTTTGTACCGCATAGGGCGAGATGGGCATGGGCACCATGTTCTCGCGGCGCGGGAAACCCGGCTGGTCACCGTAGGCCGAAGATGAGGCGGAGTAAACGATGCGTCTGACGCTTGCGGCGCGGGCGCCTTCCAGCAGGTTGAAGGTGCCTTCAATGTTGGCATCGTGGCTGGTGCGCGGGTCCATGACGGAGCGCGGAACCGAGGGCAGGGCCGCTGTGTGGTAGATAAAATCGATGCCCTTGCAGGCTGCTGCGGCAGCGGCGGCGTTTCGCAGGTCGCATTCCATAAACTCGATCTGCTCAAGAAACCCCGCCATGTTCTCGCGATTGCCGGTCTCAAAGTTATCGAGCCCGCGTACATGCTCTCCGCGGAGCAGCAGCGCTTCCACAATTGTCGATCCAATAAACCCGGCACAGCCGGTCACAAGAGAAACAGCCATGCTCTTTGTATAGCATCCGGACAGCCTTCACGGCTTGCGACCTGATTACAGCGCGCAGCAGCACATGCATTATGGCGACGCTATGAGGCATACTGAGATTGGTATGAGTGGCCTTTATCCTTTCCGTCTTGAGCCCTGGTTCCGCACGCGCATCTGGGGCTTTCACGACCTTGCTCCATGGTTTGACTACAAGACTGACGGCGAGCCGATCGGCGAAGTATGGCTCACCGGCGAAATGTGCGTTGCCGGCACCGGTCCGCTGGCCGGGCAATCGCTTAAAGACATCACCGCCGCACACGCCCGCGACATGCTGGGCAGCGCCTACGGGAACGGCCAGTTTCCGCTGCTTATCAAAGTGCTCTTCCCCAAAGAAAAGCTCAGCGTCCAGGTGCATCCTGACGACGCGATGGCGCAGAAGTATGGCGAGCCTCGCGGAAAAACTGAGTGCTGGTATGCGCTGGACGCGCAACCCGGTGCGACGGTTGCGCTGGGCATCAAGGCCGGAGTCACCTCTGAGCAGATTCGTGCCGGAATCGATTCCGCCACCCTTGAAGACCTGCTGGAAATGGTTCCCGTGCAAAAGGGCGACATGTTGTATGTCGAAGCGGGCACCGTGCACGCCATGGAACCGGGCGTTGTGGTGCTGGAAACGCAGCAGACCAGCGACCTGACCTACCGCATGTACGATTACGGACGACCGCGCGAGTTGCACCTCGACAAATCCTTTGAGGCGCTGCGCCTGAAAACACGCGCCGGCAAGATTCCGCCGCGTGCGGTCAATGGACACTTTGTGCTGATCGATGAGAAGCACTTCGAGATCGAGCGCTGGCCGCTTGAGCCTGCCAAACCCGCGCCCGCGCTGACAGAGAGCACCGGCGGGCTGCAGATTTTATTCGTGACGGATGGAAGAATCCGCATCTCAGCAGAAGGGGGAGAGCCCTTCACAGTGAAGCGCTGCGAGATCGCCGTTATTCCGGCGTCGAGCAGTGGCGTGCGCGTGGAGGCAGAGTCTCCTTCTACCGTCATCCGCATTCAGCCCCACGCAGTGTGACATGGAGACCGGCACGGAATGAACGCACGCAAGGACGCCGCCAT
>JASHUR010000404.1 GCA_030039895.1 Acidobacteriaceae bacterium
TGCGCATACGCGCCGCAATGAAGCGGAGCGCGCAGCTTCTGACCACCCGCAAGTTTCGGATCTTTCTGCTGTTCCTGCTTCTATTCGCGCTTTACCTGGTGGTCAGCGTGATTCAGTCACCAATCCTGATTTTGTCGATGCGTATGCGCGGGATGCATGTGTTCCTTACGCAGGCCATGAATCTCGGAATAGGCTTCATTGCCGCCACGCTGATCGGGCCGGTGGGGGCAATCGGGATTTGCCTCTTCTACTTCGACGAACGTGTCCGCCGCGAAGGCTTTGATATCGAATGGATGATGAGGAAACTGGCGCCGGCGCCGGATGGAGGAACCGGTATTCCGGCGGAGGCCCCGCAGAACTCGACCGAACCATCCTGACTTTCCCGACATGCAGAGAAGCTCGTACCTGATCGCCGCGCTTGCCTCCGTGCTGCTCTTACTCGCGCCGCACCAGGCGCAGGGAGCGGAGAAGATTTCGCTCGACCAATACCGGACCCATCTTGAAAATCTGCATGCGCTTGTGGAGAGCTGCGAGCGGAAGGCCGCACTTTGCAATGCCGGATCAGTCGGCAGCGACGACCAGGTGCAGTTGCCGGGATTGGGCGCAGGAGCCAATGTAAATTCCTTTGACGCGCGCTACGAATGGCTGCGCGAAACGCTGCTGCAGGCAGAAAATCCCAATGCAAAGGGCAGAGCCGATCTTCTAAAGTCGGCAGAAGCAAGACTGGATGAGGCGTTGCGCGACGCCACCCCTTCTGCTGCTGAAAAGCCTGACATTGCGGCGGCGCGGCAGAAAGCGGACAGGATTCTGGGCCGCGAAGAGTTTGCGACGGTGCATGGCGATTCGCTATGGGCGCAGCTTGGCGCGTATATCGGGACCCTGGTGAACAGCCTCTTCAACCATGTCGCACAGTTTGGAAAGCGCTCACCGTGGATCGGTCCTGTGATGGAGTGGGGACTGATCGTCCTGGTGCTCGCGGGCCTGCTGGCGTGGGCCATGCGCGTCTTGAAGAGGCAGCGGCTGGCGGTGAGACTGGAAGCCGACCGGCAGATTGAGCCGTGGGAAGAAGCGGCGCGGAACTGGCGGGTTCTGGCGGACGAGCAGGCAGCACGCGGTGACTGGCGTGAGGCTGTGCACTGCATGTACTGGGCCAGCATCGCCATGCTGGAAGGCCGGAGGTTCTGGGCGCCAAATCGCTCGCGCACCCCAAGAGAGTATGTGCGGCTGCTTCAGGAAGGTTCTGAGCAGTGGAAGCTGCTGCGGCAGCAGACTTACGGATTTGAGCATATCTGGTATGGGCAGCACGACGCGGCTTCGCGGGACTACGAGCGGGCCGTTGAGCTGCATGAGGGGTTAAAGGCGTGAGCGGGCGACTGAGCGGCGATGCGCGCCTCATGCTGTGGGTAAGCTCCTGCGTGCTGGTGATCATTGTGGTCGCTGCGCTCCTTGCTCCGGCGCGAGGAGACTACGATCCGGTCCCGAGCACGTGGAATACAGGGTCTGCCGGAGCCAAGGCCGCCTACCTGCTGTTGGAGCAGCTCGGCTACAAGACTTCGCGATGGGAGCAGCCGGCGGCGCAACTGAGCCAGGTGGATGCGGCGCACACAACGCTCGTGCTGGCCGGCTCCGAACTGGGAGATCTCCACGGCGAACAGGGAGGAATTGCGGAATTCCTGAAGCGCGGCGGGAGGGTGCTGGCGACCGGAGCGCTGAGCGCGTTGCTGCTGCCTGATTCGAGCGTGAAAAAGTCGGATCAGTTATTCAAAGACCTCTGTTACACAACACCGCAGTCGCTGAGCGCACTGGGAAGAGCAGGCAAGATTGTGATGCCGGTTCCTGCGCAGTGGGACGGACTGAATGCGCAAGTGGATCAAGCATGCGGCAGCGATGCGGTTGTGGTGCATTATCCGGTAGGAGCGGGAGAGGCGGTGTGGTGGAGTTCGTCGGCGCCGCTGAGCAATCGCGGCCTGCGGAGCGACGCGGACCTGCGGCTTCTGCTGGCCAGCGTGGGCGCGCCGGGGCGTGCGGTATTGTTTGATGAATACATCCACGGGGAGCGACCGGGCATTCTGTCCACCGTAAAGGGAACTCCGGTGGCGGCGATCTGCTTGCAGCTTGTGCTGGTGGCGCTGCTGCTGGTGTTGAGCTTTGGTCGTCGCAACGGCCCGCTGCGTGAGCTTGCGCAGCCGCCGCGGACCTCGCCGCTGGAATTTGCCGAGTCCATGGGCGCACTATACGGCAAAGCAGGAGCCACCGAAGTTGCCGTGGGCGCCGCGGCCAGGCGGCTCGGGGATTTTCTTCACAACGAGGGCGGCATCCCGCTGGAGACGCTGCGCTCGGGTCCCAATGCGGTTGCCTCAGCGGTCGCGGAGCGGTTTCGATACACGGGTGCTGAGTTCGCAGAAGACTTAAAGTCGGCGCGCGAGGCAGAATCGACGAAGCTGCGGGCCAAGGGAGCGCTCGAACTGGTTCGGCGCCTGGACCAGCATATCGCCGGGCTACGGGCGCGTATGAGAGATTCACATTCATCACTACGGAACGGAGAGAAGCGTGACTGAAGATCCACAAACAATGCAGGAGGGCAGCGCAGCCGCGCATATTTTTGCGCGCGGGCACGCGGAGCTGGGCAAGGTGATATCCGGTCAAAGGGAATTGATTGACCAGGCTTTGCTGACGCTGCTGTGCGGAGGCCACGCGCTGGTTGAAGGCGTGCCCGGCGTTGCCAAAACGCTCACCGTCAAAACGCTGGCCCGTTTTCTCGGTCTCGATTTCCGCCGCGTGCAGGGAACGCCGGACATGATGCCGGCAGACATCCTGGGCACCAGCGTCTTCTCGCTCAAGACGAATGAGTTTACCTTCCATCGCGGGCCGGTGTTCACGCAGTTTCTATTGGCGGACGAAGTGAACCGCATGCCTCCGCGCACGCAGGCCGCACTACTCGAAAGCATGGAAGAGAGGCAGGTAACGATGGATGGCGAGCGGCACGTTCTAGACGAGTACTTCACCGTCTTCGCCACGCAGAATCCGCTGGAGTTCGAAGGGACCTATCCGCTGCCGGAGGCGCAGTTGGACCGCTTTCTGATGAAGATTCAGGTGGGATATCCCTCAACGGAAGAAGAACGCTCGGTGCTTGAGCGGCACCATACAGCGGCGGGGCCTGTGCATATGGAGCAGGCGCCGATTGAGGCCGCTACCTCTGCTCAACTCGCAGCCGCGCGCCGGCAGGTTCGTCAGGTGCGGGTTGAGTCCGCGATCTTTGACTACCTGCTGGCCGTGGTGCGGCGTACGCGTGAATGGCCGGCGATATCGCTGGGAGCCAGTCCGCGCGCGGCCGCTGGCCTGCTGATGGTTGCGAAAGCCTATGCAGCCAGAGACGGGCGCGACTACCTCATTCCGGACGACGTGAAGACGGCTGCGCTTCCATGTCTGCGGCACCGCCTGATTCTGAAACCTGAAGTCGAGCTCGAAGGATTCGATCCCGACCGAGTGATTCGCGATGTGCTCGCAGCCACGCCGCTGCCGAAATAAGACGGTACGGCAGGAAATGAAAACGATTGGCCTATGCTCGACACGTTGATTCCATCTCCGATACAGTCGGCCGCGCGCGGCAGCGGCTTTGGTTTCGCGCTCACCCGGCGCGCGCTGCTGCTGCTTGCCGCGGGATGCCTGCTGGCCGTGCCCGGATTTTTGAATCCGCGCTGGATGTGGGTGCTGGCGATGCTGGCGTGGGACGTTCTGGTATTCCTGCTGATCGTGACGGACACCGCGCTGCTGCCTTCGCCTGCAAAGATTCATGTCGAGCGCAGGTTCGGGGCTTCTCCGGTTCTGGGCGAGAGGACTGAGATTGAGCTTGAGGTGCGGCAGGAGTCGGATCAGATTCTTGACGTGCGATTGAGTGACGCGCTGCATCCTGCGCTGGCCGCGATGCCGGTGTCTGCTCGTCTGAGGGCGTTTCCGCGCGATACCGCTCGCGTGACTGTGGAATGCGTCCCAAACGCGCGCGGCGATGTTCGGCTGGGCAAAGTGTATTTGCGCTACCGCGGAGCGCTGAGACTGGTGGAGCGCTGGGCCGCTGCCGACCTTGAGCAGAACGTGCGGGTCTTTCCGCCAATGGAGCGATCGCCCGAAGACACGCAACTCTATCTGTTGCGGATACGGCAGATCGCATTGCAGAAGCGGCGGCTGCGGCTGCGCGGCATGGGCCGCGAGTTCGAAAGCCTGCGCGATTACCAGAGCGGCGACGAAGTCCGCAACATCGCGTGGCCGGCGACGGCGCGCCGCGCCAAGCTGATTACGCGCGAGTTCACCACCGAACGCAGCCAACAGGTGTGGATTGTGATCGACGCGGGCAGACTTTCTCGCACTGCGTTTTCGCTGCGCCGCAAAATCGGAGAGCGATTCAGGGATTCTTTAAGCGCGCCCTCCAGCAGCGAAGAGCTTCTACTGAACCTGACGCAGCTTGATCAGTCTACTGGCGCGGCGGTTGCCCTGGCCCAGGCGGTAATGCAGACAGGAGACAAGGCCGGGCTGTTGGTTTACGGGCAGAGCGTCCAGCAGCAGTTGCTGCCCGCGGCCGGAACAGGACATCTG
>JASHUR010000405.1 GCA_030039895.1 Acidobacteriaceae bacterium
GTAATGTGTCGTTATTATTTCTCTGTCGTCTGGCACGGATGGAGCGCCGCGGCTTCGGACAGCTCTCGATAGGCGTCCGTCAGCATACCGATGGTGAATGCGCGGTTCAGGCCGCTCGGATTGGGTAAAACCCAGACCGCAGATCCGCCGAATGTAGTTGGCTGTAGCCCCCAAGAAAGATCGCGCTGGTTCAGAAAGACGGAACTCGCCGGTTTCCCCAAGAATGCCAGATATCTGGGCCTGTACTTCGCGATTTTGCGCTCGAAAACAGGACGGGCAGCGATGTAGTCAGCCCGGCTGAGATCTGTTGCGCTGACTGTCGGCCGAGCAACCGCAGAGGTAATTCCGCAACCATAATCAAGCAAGAGGTGTGCCTCATGCGGTTCCAGTTGTCTGGCGGTAAAGCCTGCGAGATGAAGCACACGCCAAAAGCGGTTACTTCGAGTGGCGAAGTGGAGTCCGACTGTAGCCGACCGCATTCCCGGATTGATTCCACAGAAGAGCACGTTCAGGGATTTAGATATGACATCCGGCAGGCCTATTGAATGCGGCTGGAGATTCGGAGACATTGCATGAGTAGACTATAACGCCGGTAGTTGTGATCAGTATGATTCGCCCATCACTGGATGAGCTGACTGCTGGGCTCGCCAGTTTCTACAATGCGGCCGCTTCGCGGATCAGCTTCTTTCCTTCGATGCAACCGGAGGTGTTTTCACTTTTTTGTTCCACCCGTGAAATGGCGATAAGTCGCCCGCGTTCCACGCGTCGCGGAGCCCTGGGGCGCTCAGATCCCAGTCAGGACGGATCTCGCTTGTGACAGCGCGAAGGTCGCGCCAGAGATCGGCGATCGAGGGGCGCCCCCAGAACCAGTAGCCGTTGTAGATGCGATGAATGACGAGGCCCGGCTTAAGCACAAGCGTGTGCGGGATCATCGGGTTGTGCTCGGGATCGGTGTACTCCTGAATATCAAGGTCCTTCTGCACTGTTCGTTCAGGATCAGACAGAAACGGCCACTGGGCGCCGACGGATGCGCGGAATTCCTGGAGTGAGTGATGGTCGTCGGTGGAGATGGTAGCGATCTGGGTGTATGCGACGGCGATTTTCGGGTAGAACGAAGCCAGTTCCAGATGTTGCTGGTGCTCCTTGGGACAGTAATTACCACGCGCCAGCGTCAGGATCAGCGGGTCGTCTCCTTGTAGCTCACTGAGGCTCCGCAGTGTGCTCGTGTGGTCAGGCAGGCGATAGTCGGGAAAAGTGTTGCCTGGAACGATGTCAGAACGCATGTGTGAACTCCTTCATCAAGATTGTGATGGCGCGTAGGCGCATTTCCTTCCAGGCGCGCCGCGTGAATGGCATGGAACAGCCTCCTTACTGTTTGGGCGATCGACGTTGCATCGTTACAGGCAGAACGTGCAGGGAGATCACGCGTTCGCCGTATCGGCCATCCAGTCCACGATCATCGCTTTGTCTCGATCCCCGCCTCTGCCATTGACGAACAATCATCCGATCGAGCCCAGCTTGTGAGATGCGGAGTTTCTCATTCAAGGAGCGCGCTTATACGAAGGTACCGATCGATACCTTCGTGTAATGGTACGCACTGATACTTCCCGGGAAACTAGTGCGCGAGGGCGGGATCGAGAAATCGCCCGCGTCAAGATGGTCAATCCAATTAATGATCCCCACTACCTCCGACCTGTTAGCCGACTTTGGCTGGAGCAAGTGGGCACAGGAGCAATGAGCCCGAGGATTAGTCGCTTGCGGTTTGTTGAAGCAGCACGGCGAAGAGTCGAGGAGGAATCGCAAGGCAGGGCGAAGTGGGATGCAGGAATGCCAAGGGAGGAGTTGAGATGTGGTTTCGAACCTGGGCTAGAGGGATGCTGCTAGTTGCTCCGTTTTGTGGCGGGCTCATTGCGTCTGCGCAGTACAGCGCTCCAGCCACGCCTGCACCGTATAACCCGATTGCTCTGGCCCAGGTAACAGGTACGCCACGAACAACCGTTCAAGCCGCGCAGAGTAACTATCAAACCCTGTCACAGAATCCCTACCTCGGTGGAGTCCCTTCTGGAAAAGTCAGCCCTACGCCAGTTTCTCTTTCACTCGATGAGGCCGTCGCCCTCGGACTCAAGCATAATCTCGGTGGAGTTCTGGCCACGGATGTTGTTGCCGATGCGCAGGGACAGCGCTGGCAAGCGCTGAGTCAGTTGCTTCCCCATGTTGTCACCGATACGGGTTTTGGCGTTCATCAAATCGATTTGAAGGCACAGATCGGTCTATCCATTCCTGGCGTACCCCGGATCATCGGACCGTTTGGCTATTTCGACTCGCGGGCTTATCTCACGCAATCAGTTTTCGATTGGGAATCCATCGAGCAGGAGCGATCTTCAGAGGCAGAGCTGAAGTCGGCAGTGTTTGGTTCGAAAGATGCCCGCGAGCTTGTAGTGCTCGTGATTGTCTCAAACTATTTGCTGGTCATCGCCGACGAATCGGAGGTTGAGTCAGCAAAATCACAGCAAGACACCGCGAAGACACTGTTTCAACAGGCATCCGACCAGAAGACCGCCGGTGTTGCCTCTGCCGTGGACGTTCTGCGCTCACAGGTGGAACTCGAGTCACGCGAGCAGAAGCTGATTCTCGCGCAAAATGAATTGGCGAAACAGAAGCTGGTCCTGGCGCGAGCCATCGGACTTCCTTTGGGCCAAAAGTTCGAGATCACCACACGCGTCCCTTACGAGGAGCTGACGCCTCCGAGTCTCGATCAGGCGCTCCAAAGCGCTTACAAGGCGCGGCCCGATTTTCAAAGTCAGTTGAATCAGGTCCGGTCCGCTGAGCTCGCAAGACATGCCGCGTCTGCTGAGCGGTATCCATCGTTAGGCGCGGAAACCGACTACGGTCTGTCCGGAGTCAACCCAGGAACATCGCACGGCACCGTTGATGCGGCTGTGACGCTCCGTATTCCAATTTTTCAGGGTGGAAGAGTGCATGGAGATGTTCTGCGGGCCGACGCCTCGCTAACACGCGCAAGGCAGCGGCTGGAAGACCTGCGGGCCAAAATCGATCAGGAGGTTCGCGACGCTTTCCTCGATCTGCAGGCAACAGCGCAGGAGGTTTCTGTCGAGAAAAGCGCAGTCACGCTCGCCACCCGGACCCTGGAACAATCTCGCGATCGATTCAGTTCCGGAGTAACAGACAACGTTGAAGTCGTTCAGGCACAGGATGCACTGGCAATCGCCGCCGACGCCTACATTGCGAGCCTCTACAGCTACAACCTGTCCAAAATATCACTGGCGAGAGCGACGGGAGTCCTGGAGTCCCAATACTCAGCGTATCTGAGGGGGAATTGAGCATGTCTGATCAGAAACAATCAACGAATCCACCGGAAGCAATCAAGCCTGAGTCACGCACGCCGGCGAACAACGCCGCGAAAGAGGACGTGCTCGTTTCGGCTTATCCGCACAGGCGCTCGATGAAGCGTTGGATCATATTAGCGTCGATCGTTGTGCTTGCAGTGGCTGGCGCTCTGTTATGGCATTATCTCTCCGGTTTCGAGTCTACTGACGATGCTCAGGTAGACGTGCATCTTTACCCTGTCAGCGCTCGTATCTCCGGATATATCCAGAAAGTTAACGTCGGCGACAACCAATGGGTCAATAAAGGCGCCACACTCGTCGAAATTGATCCGAAAGACTATGAAGTGGCGTTGGCGAGAGCACAGGCAGCGCTGGACGCATCAGAAGCAACTGCGAAGAGCCTGAACATTGACGTGCCTGTATCGTCCGTCAATTCGTCAACCCAGTTGAAATACACCTCTTCGGATATCAGGGACGCGGAAGCCGCGATCCAAGCGGCGGAAAAGCAAGCCGCGGCAGCACAGGCACGTGTTTTGGAGGCTCTGGCTGAGAATGTAAAGGCACAGGACGACGTCACGCGGTATCGATTGCTGCTCGCGAAGGAGGAGGTACCCAAGCAGGTCTACGATCACGCTTACGCCGCCGCGGCCACCGATGTCGCCGCCATCGCTGCGGCAAGGGCAGACGAAGCCGCGGCCCAGCAAGCCGTTCAAGAAGCGCACAGCCGCCTTACCGAGGCTGAGGCGCGTTACGAAGATGCCGAAGCCGGGCCACAACGCGTTGACGCAACCCGCGCCAAAGCACTTTCGGCCATGGCGA
>JASHUR010000039.1 GCA_030039895.1 Acidobacteriaceae bacterium
GCAGTTTCGAAGTGATTGTCGTGATCGATGGGGATGACGGGGTGTCACGCGCGGCGCTGGATGAGGTTGAGGACGCGCGGCTGAAGGTGATTGATCTGGCGGTGAACGTGGGTGGCGCGGAAGCCCGCAATGTCGGTGTGCGAGCCGCCCGCGGAGAGTGGGTTGCGTTTCTGGATGATGACGACGAATGGCTGCCGTATAAGCTGTCGAGGCAGATGGTCGCAGCTCGGCGCAGCAATGCGGCGTGGCCGGTGGTGTCGTCGCGACTGATTGCGCGGACTGCGGAGTATGAGGCGGTGCGGCCGCTACGTGAGTATGTGGCATCACGACAGGCAAGCGAATATTTGTTTTGCCGGGCGTCGCTGAAGGATGGGCCGTATGCGATGCAGACCTCAACGCTGATGACCCCGCGGGAGTTGATGCTCGCTGTGCCGTTCCGAAGCGGGCTGAAGCGGCACCAGGACTGGGATTGGGTGCTGAGGGCCCAGCGGGTATTGGGAGCAGAGTTTACGGTGGTGGATGAGCCGCTGGTGATTTACCGTACGGAGGATGGGCGAACGAGCGTGGGGCGTGCGCAGGACTGGGAGTTCTCGCTGAAATGGGGGCGCGAGATGCGCACGTATTTTTCAGCGAGGGCGTATGCGTGGTTTGTGGCGACGGAGTGCGCGTCGCGCGCGGCGAAGAGCAGGGCGGGCTTTGCGGTTTTCGCGGAGATTGTGCGCGAGTTTTTGCTGGAGGGGCGGCCGACGGCGGGGTCGGCGCTGATGCTGGCGGGCTATCTGGGATTGCCGCAGTCGTGGCGCGAGAGCGCGCATCGGCTGATGAGGCGATGGCGGCGGAGCGGGATGACTACTGCGCGAAGTGGGGTGCAGGCAGCGATAGGAGCGAAGTGCTAAGCATGGACTACATACGCAGATACCTGGACGAGGTGCAGGAGATTGCCGCGCTGGTGAACGGCAAGGCAATTGAGCGGTTGGTGGATTTGCTGTGCGAGACAAGGCGGCGCGAGGGGCGGGTCTTCTTTTTGGGCGTGGGCGGCGGCGCGGGGCACGCGAGCCATGCGGTGAACGACTTCAGGAAGATTGCGGGCATGGAGTGCTATGCGCCGTCAGACAATGTGTCAGAGCTGACGGCGCGGATCAACGACGATGGATGGAAGAGCTGCTATGCGAACTGGCTGCGGGGCAGCCGGCTGCGCGAAGGCGACGTGGTGTTTGTGTTCTCGGTGGGTGGTGGAGATGCGAGCCGGGGAGTCAGCGCGAATCTGGTAGAGGCCCTGAAGCTGGCGCAGAGCGTCGGAGCGCGAATTGCGGGAATTGTGGGACGCGACGGCGGCTACACGGCGCAGGTGGCGGATGCGTGCGTGGTGATTCCGACGATTTCCGATGATACGGTGACGGCGCACACGGAGTCGTTCCAGGCGGTGATCTGGCATCTGCTGGTGTCGCATCCGCGGCTGAGAAGGAACGAGATGAAATGGGAGCAAGTGCAATGCGAGGGCGCAGAGCGGTCTTTCTCGATCGCGATGGTGTAATCAATCACAATGTGCTGAATCCGGCGACGGGAGAGCTTGAAGCCCCGCTGACGGCTGCGGAATTTAAAGTGCTGCCGGGTGTGCCGGAGGCGCTGCGGAGCTTGCAGAAGGCGGGGTATCTGCTGTTTGTGGTGTCAAATCAGCCGAATTATGCGAAGGGTAAATCGACGCTGGATGAGTTGCGCGCGATTGATGGGAAACTGCAGCGCGAGTTAGCGGCGATGCGGGTGGAAATGGCGGAGATGTACTACTGTCGGCATCATCCTGAGGGAGTTGTTCCGGAGTATTCGGTGGTGTGCGAGTGCAGGAAGCCGTCGCCGTACTTCTTGCGGAAGGCGGCGCGGGAGTTCGGGATTGACCTGGGACAGTCTTGGATGGTGGGCGACCGCGTAACAGACGTGGAGTGTGGGCGCGCGGCGGGGGTGCGGACGGCGCTGGTGGGCACGAGCGGTATGCCTTGCGTAGAGGCGGACTGGACAGGTGAGGATTTGGCTGAAGCTGTGGAGCACATCCTAAGTGTTCAGGTTCGGGAAGATGGTAACGCGCAACTTTGTTGATCCGTAGGGGGCCAGCGTGATGGTTTCAACGGCATCGCTGACTTTGCTCACGTTCAGATCAGGCAATGGTGGAGTGAACTTCTGCTCCGGGTTGTCCGGGTTTGCCATCAGGTCCCAATCCTCGATTCGCTTTGCGGGAACAGAGAGCGATATGGGAGGGTTGGTCCACGGGTCCTCGGTCATGGGCAGGCGCTGGATGTCGATTTGGCGCTCCAGATTTTCCGAGGTAAGAAGAATTCCATAATTCCACGGACTTGCCGGGGTGGCATTCCAGCTTGGAAATTCCGGCGTGGTGAAGCGAGGCTCAACGATGGGTGTCCAGTTTTCGCGAATGGGCAACGAATATACAAGCGGCCCATGTTCGATGCCGATGCCGCCCTGCGGCCAGTGGGAGACGGCAAGACTCATAGGAAGAACAAGCGTGACAGTATCGCCCGGCACAAATCTGCGCCGCAGCGTGATAAAGCCATTCTTAGGCGCAGGCGCCGCGATGGATGCACCGTTGACGGCAATATGCGGTTCGCTGCACCAGGCGGGAATACGCAATGAAAGAGGGAATGTGACGGGATGCGCGGCATTGAACCAGAAGTTGATTTGTTCGTCGAAGGGATAGTTTGTCGATTGCACAATTTCGACCGGCACATGATTCGGCCCGGCCACGGTATTCAGTTTTGATGGGCCGTACAGGGTTGCGACCAAACCCCCGTCCGGGCTGCGCATCCACATGCGAACGACGTAATTCGGTAGCAGACGATGCACGTTGCCGCCGCAGCACGCCGTTTTCTGTCCCGGATTCGGCTGATAGGCCATCAGACGTCCGCCATGCTCCATGACGTTGTGATCGGAGTTGAGCGTGGCGAGGAATTGATTCGGGCAGGAAAAATATTGGAGGGCCTTCCAGTCGTTTTTGATCGCTCCGGGGCCTGCGTTGAAGCATGCGCGCTCGATGCGGTCGCCCCAAACGCCGTCGCCGGTGGCCATCATCAGGTATCCCCAGGACCAGGTGTGATCGCTGATATCGCAGGTCTCGTGCGAATCGAGAGCGGTGCGAGTGCGGAACCATTCAGAGGTGGATGGGATGCCGTCGATCAGCATGTGGAAGTCGAATATGCGGCGTTGTGCGGCAAGAGCGAACTTCAGATATTCGTCATTTCCGGTGTGGTTGTAAAGAATTGCGGGGAGTTTGCATGTTTCCGCGTAGGTCACGCCATGCGCGTTAATGGGGGTGTCTGCATAGACGCGCATCCATGACAGATCGCCGTGACCGGGATCGGCTGCGACCTTTTTCATGTATTCACGCCACGCGTTTTCAGCCATGGTGAGCAGGCGCGGGTTGCCGGTTTGCTCGTAGCACCACAACATTTCCTCGACGTTGGTGATATTGCGAGTCGGAACGCCGTAGTCGGCTGTGTCTGTGAGGTAATGTTTTCGGACGGCGTCAACGATGTGATAGCCGGCGTCATCCCGGGCTTCTGCGGAGGCCATAAGACTGCGGAAGAATATGTTTTGCGGCCAGCGATGAAAGTCGCCCTTGGGATTTTCAAAGAATGACGGGCCGAGGTATCCATCAGGCGCAGCATGTGCCAACGTGTAGTTGATGCTCTCCTGCACCCGGTGAGTCAGGGCTTCGTCCTGCATCACGATTGCGAGGCGAGTCGCGCCGTCGATCCAATAAGCTTTCTGCTCCCAAGGCCACCAGGACTCAGCCTGCTCCTCGCCTTTCCAGTATGGTTCGGTAAAGGGCCACGACACATCCGGGAGTTGCGATCCGAGCTGTGCGACCTGCTTCTCCATATACGTTCTAAGCCAGCCTTCAGGCCTGACGGCTCCGGGAGGCAGGGAAGCCAGCGCCGCATACGAGCGTGGCCGGATGGCGGCTTGAAGTGCAGGCTCGGTTAATGCGATTCCGCGCTTTGCAGAGAGCAGCAAAGCGGAGCTCATCATGGCCATGCTTAAAAACTGACGGCGGTCGATTGCATGGCTGCAGACGGTGTCGCTCTGAGGGTTCAGAACTGAATCAGCAGTTTCATCAGTCGATGGTTTTTCCGAGCACGTGTTGTCCTTAGCCATGTCATCTCCACATAAGAATCAAATCATCTGTATCTGCGAATGTCACAGGGTGTAGCGCTGTGCTGCATCGCACGCTAATGTATTTCGAGGTTAAAGCCGGTTGCACTTGCGGGAATGGTGACGGCGATGCCGTTCTGAATATCCAGGACTGCGCCGCGGAATGGCTGACCGTCGAGCGAAACAGAGCGGGTCGAGGGCTTCCATCCGTAGACTTCCACGCGAATGAGTTTCCACCAGGCGGGGTAGGTTCCCTGTTGCGGATCGGCGTGGACGGTGAAGCCGGAGGGGGTGGCGCTGCAGGTGAAGTGGATGCGCAGGTAGGCCCCGTGCTTATAGTCGAAGGTGCGACCGTCGTCCTGATAGATGCTGCCGCTGCAGTCGTCACCCGCATAGACCTTGAGGGTGAGCGGGCCGTCCGGAACTTGATTGGTCGACTGCACGAGCGGCTGGATGGGCAGGATCGATCCTGCATGAACAAAGACGGGGAGCGAAGCCAGCTCGGGCGTGACATTGAGAGTGAGCGGAACCTGATCTACGGGAAGGTTTGGGTTGGGGGCCGGCGGGCCGAGCTTTTCTCCGGTCCAGTAGTTGTACCAGACAGGCGATGGGAACTCGACGGCGTAGCTGTCCGGCTCCTCAGGGAAGGGCGACGGCGCGACGAGGATATCGTGGCCGAGCAGAAACTCACCGGAAGCGGGAAGGTCGATGTCGATAGGATGGCGGTCGGCGGCAGCGTCAGGATAGTCGAGGAAGAGCGGGCGGATCATGGGCAGTCCGGTGCGGGAAGTCTGATCGGCAAGAGTGTAGAGGTAGGGCATGAGGCGGTAGCGCGTGTTGATGAAGTGGCGGCGGATGGCCTCCTGCGCTGGGCCGCCGACCCAGGGCTCCTGATTGCCGGAGTTGATTTCGGTGTGGTCGCGGTCGATGGGCTGGAAGGCGGCGAGCTCTATCCACTTGGTGAGCAGGTCGGGCGGTGGCGTGCCTGCGTATCCGCCAACGTCAGCGCCGGAGAAGGCGAAGCCGCTGAGGCCGAGGTTTTCAAGCATAAAGTGGGTGATGCGAAGGTGGTTCCAGGTGCTGCTGTTGTCACCGGTCCAGGTGGCGGCGTAGCGCTGGCCTCCGGCATAGCTGGCGCGCGTGAGGACGAAGGCGCGCTGGTTGGGCTTGAGTTTAAGCAAGCCTTCGTAGGTCCCACGCGAGTTCTGCATACCGAAGATGTTGTGAATTTCAGCATGCGTTGCGGTGCGGGTGATGAAGCCAGGCTCGTTGATGCGGTGGATGACATCGAGCGGCATGGTTTTAGTGGGGACGTCGAAAATGGAAGGCTCGTTCATGTCGTCCCAGAAACCGTCAACGCCGTATGTGTCGTAGAAGGTCTTGTAGAGCGTGCCGAACCATCGGCGTGACTGCTGCTGTGTGAAGTCTGGGAAGACGCTGGGGCCAGGCCAGACGATTCCGGAATAGACGGAGCCATCTGGGTTGTGGACGAAGTGATTGCCGGCCGTGCCGCTGTCGTACGGGTAGTAGTTGTGGTTGGGGTACCTGGCGATATGCAGATCGACGATGGTGACGACATGAAAGTCTTCGGCGTGGAGCTGCGCGATCATTCCCTTGAAGTCGGGGAAGGTTTTGGTGTCGACGGTGAAGGGGCGGTTGTGGTCCTGATAGCCGATGTCGAGGTAAATGGCGTCGGCGGGGATGTGATCGGCGCGGAGGCGATGCGCGATCTCGAGCACGCGGGACTGAGGCGTATAGCTGTAACGCGACTGCTGGTAGCCGAGCGTCCAGAGCGGCGGCAGCGGCGGCGTGCCGGTGAGCCAGGCGTATTCTTCCACGACCTTCTTTGGCGCGGGGCCGTAAAGGATGTAGTAGTTTAGCGGGCCGTTCACGGCGCCAAATGAGTAGACGCCGGGGAGCGCCTTGCCGAAGTCAAAGCTGGAGCGCCAGGTGTTATCGAGGAAGATGCCGGAGGCGATGCCCGCGCGATAGATGAGGAAGTAAGGGATGGTCTTGTAGAGTGGGTCAGTGGATTCCTGATAGCGGTAGGCGTCAGTGTTCCACATGCTGAAGGCTTCATCGCGGCGGTCGAGCGGGCCGGTTTTGTCGCCGAGTCCGAAGTAGTGCTCATCGAGCGGCATGGTTTTGTAGACGCGGAAGCTGGTTCCCTGAAAGCGGACGGGAAGAGCATCCTGCTGGATGATTTTTCCCGAGAGATCACGCACGGTGAGGCGCATGTTACTGCGGTTGACTTGCACATCGAGGGCGGCGGTACGGAAGCCGAAGGATTGCGCGGAGGATTCCGGCGTGACACTGACACTGGCGTGGAGCGGGCCGGGAAGGACGGCCCAGGATGCGTCTTCGGGCATGATTCCGGAGGAGGTAATTCGAACACGAAGGATGTCATCGCGGACGGCAGTGATTTCCTCTCGTGCGGCGCCGTCGCTGATGGCGATTCCGTTGGGCAAGGCGGAGAAGCTGGTGGGATGGTCGAGGATGAGGACGGTGCTGCTGTAAGGAAGCTGCTGGGCTGGAGCGAGAAGGCAGAGGGAAAAGAGTCCCATGGAAAGAAAGGTGCTGCGAGTGATCCGGCTTCTCATTTGTGTCCTCGAAGGAAAGATTACGACTTTTTGCTGCCCGCAACAGTGTAGAGAAATCAGAAGAAGAATTGAAGGTGAGTGGGGATGCGAGGGATTGTGGATCTGGGCGAATTCTGGTGGTGCATAGCCCGGAAAAGA
>JASHUR010000406.1 GCA_030039895.1 Acidobacteriaceae bacterium
CCGGGCTGTTCGAAACGGCCCTCAGATTCCCAGCCTGCGCCGAGCACGAGACCAGCGTACTTTGTCTTGAGGAAAAGATCGTACGTCTCTTTCATGGAGATGGAATCATACAGGATGGATCAGCACACCGTTAGCGTCCGGTTGACCGGGCAACCGGAGATTACCACTTAGTAAACAGATCGGCCTGGCTGCAAGTCGATGCTTCGGGTTCATATTGAGAAGCCAGCTAGTCTTTACAAATCCAGCCCACTTGGACGAAATACGGCCGACGCGTCAACCTGTGAGTAGGCTCATGGCCAGCTGCGATGGAGGCAGTTGGCATGAGCAAACGGAGCAACAAAAAGTCTTCACAATCGAAGCGGCCGAAAACAAGGCTCGGCCTTCCCGATCTGGACCACAGCAAATCGGCTGTCCTGGACAGCCTTCGCTCACGCGAGTCGAAGCGCGGATACCGGCACGCGATTGAAGAGTTCATTCAGTGGTATTGCTCTGAACCTCGTCTCTCGTTTAGCAAGGTAGTGGTCACCCGCTATCGGATCTTTCTCGAGAATCGAAATCTCGCCGCCGGTACGATCAATGGACGGCTCGCCGCGGTGCGACGCTTGGCGTACGAGGCTGCGGACGCTGGCCTGCTCAGCCCTGAGCTCGCCGCAGGAGTCCGGCGCGTAAAGGGTGTCAAGAAGCTTGGAGTCCGGCTTGGAAACTGGCTCACGGCCGAGGAAGCTCGTAGGTTCTTGCAGTCACCTCCGGCAGACACTCTCAAAGGGAAGCGCGATCGCGCGATTCTCGCTGTGTTGCTTGGTTGCGGACTGCGCCGACGGGAATTGGCTGATTTGGAGTTCACGCACTTGCAGCAGCGCGAGGAGCATTGGGCGATTGTTGATCTCATCGGCAAAGGAGGCCACATTCGGACGGTTCCTGTGCCCGAGTGGGTCAAGGCGACCATAGATCTGTGGGTCTCAGCAGCTGGGGTGTCGACTGGGCGGTTATTCCGATGCGTCTGCCGGGCGGGCAAAACCTGGGGCGATATGGTTTCGGAACGCGTCGTGTGGCACGTCGTAAAGCAGTATGCGAAGGCTGTGGGTCTCGCTCAGGTGGCACCTCACGATCTGAGGCGCTCTTGCGCCAAACTCTGCCATGCGTGCGGCGGAGAACTGGAGCAGATCCAATTCTTACTCGGACACGTCTCCGTCCAAACGACGGAACGGTACCTGGGATGCAAGCAGCGAATCCGCGGAGCTGTGAACGACAACATAGGTATCGAACCACAGCCAGGATCCGCGGGATAGGAGCGCGTAGGCGACTTTACGTCCAGGTGTATGGCCGCACCATGTCCGAGGCCCAGTAGCCATCCACTCTCCCCGGAAAGGCGACCGGCTGAATGCGACTCGCCCTGTTAACTGGCCAAGCGGTGCCCATTTTCAGGTGTGGTCGTGAGAGGCGCTTCAGTGCCAATCGTCATGTTCTCAACGACCACTGATCTCATGCGTCCCGATCAGAATTCCGACTTCATCTGGGCGCGGTACAGAGCGGCCTACCATGGATTCAACTATCCGGTGCGCAATTCGTCGACTCTGTTGCCTTCCTACCCTGAATAACCCGGCGTTGGTCGGCGGGATCACAGATGAAAGGCACACATGAACACGCCTGCTCAAGCTGAAGTAAGGAAAAAACCGGCTGAAGAATAATGCAACACGCCTCTCACCCGCACCAGATCAAGCGATTTGCAATTGTTGTCATAAACGGAAATTGTCCGATTATCCCACTAAAGTCAACAGTTGAGCCTCAAATGGCCTGTGCGAGAGTGAGGCCAGAACCATCGATGTTCTCAAGACTGCTTGATAGACTTAATTCCGAAGGCGCTGGCGCGAAGTTGTGCGCGGAGAGTGCTGCTGATTCGAGGAGCGTCGGAGCATGAGCTTTGCAAGCGCGATGGTCGAGGGCGCAGAGCTAAGGCTGCGGCAGCCGGCTGAATGTCTTCGTTCCCACCTTGGATGTTTCTGGACAATTAGGACTTCTGATGCGACGCGTCTGCGAAGCTTGCCGGACGCATGCGCGACGATTTCGTGCCAGGTGCTCACGCGAGGTCCGGCGCGTTGTTTTCTTGTTGGGCCGCTCTTAGCGCCACGAGAGCGCGGGCTGACAGCAGGACAGGAACTGTTTGGCGTGCGTTTGCGGCCCGGCGTGGCTTACGCGCTGGTCGGAGTTCCGATGCACAAAATGGCTGGGCATCGCATGACGCTGGAAATGGTAATGCCCGGGCAGGGCAGCAGACTCGCAAAGAGCCTTGGTGAGGCGGCCACTGCAGGGGAGCGGATCGACATTTTGGAGCAATTCCTCGTCGAGCGGCTGGCAGGAGCGAGAATCGAGCCGCGCGTTGCGTTGTTTCTCAAACGGATCGAAGGAAGCGGCGGCCAAATACGTATTGAGGAACTGGCTCGCAAATGCGGAGTCAGCGCGCGGCACTTGCGCCGGCTGTTGATGAAGTGGGTAGGTCTGCCCCCGAAGCGTTTGGCGCGTGTGATTCGACTTCAGGCGTTCTTGCAACGCGCCGAGACATCTTCTGAGAAGAAGCCAACGGAAATGGCTCTGGAGCTGGGTTATTTCGATCAGGCGCACATGAGCAACGAGGTTGCCCAGCTTGCTGGAGCAAGTCCTGGAGCAATTGTCCCCGAGCGCGTGGCCGATTTTTCCAAGACGCGCTGCGGATAAACTCCTAGACTCTAGATTGATGGCGCTCCACGAACACAACGGCGGGACGCTGATTTCGAGGCGCTGGCGTAGGTAAAGACCGTGATTCGACGACACGAATTGTTGACGTTCATGAGAAGCGTCCCACTGGTGACGACGGCGACACTTGCGCCGGATGGCGCGCCACAAGCGGCGATATTGGGCGTGGCGGCCAGCGATCAGCTGGAGCTTGTGTTTGATACGGTAGATAATTCACGAAAGTTCCGGAATGTGCAGCGCGACGGGCGAGTTGCCGTGGTGTTTGGCGCGGCGGGTGGATACGTGAGCGGCAGTCATGACGAGCGGACGGTTCAGTATGAGGGCATTGCGGATATTCCGAGTGGAGCAGAACTCAAACGCGTGCAGGAGGAGATTTACTTCAAACAATTTCCTGATGGGCGCGAGCGCTTGAAGTGGGAGCACATTACTTATGTGCGCGTGCGGCCGACGTGGATTCGCTATAGCAATTATAACGAGGGCCCGCCGGAGATTGTTGAGTGGAGCGGAGATGCGCTCGCCAAGTTAGTTGCCGGAGTCTGAACTCTTTACTAGCGTGCCTGCCACCTTCTCGAACGAACTGAGAAACTTGCAAGCATCAAAAATAGTGGCGATGGGAGTGAGGATGTATTCAGGATGGGACGCACTGGCCGAGTGGATGGCTTTCGCACGCCTAAAAGGGAGTAGCCCGATCAATGCAAACACAAATCCGCGGTTTTGATGGCAAGAGCGGCGAGGTCGACGTGACCAAGCGCTACCCGAATCTGTTTCGCGAGGCCGGGCATCCGCAGCCGGGCTTCTTAATCGTGCTATTCGCGCACCTGGCAGGCCAGGCGCACGCGTCGGTCTACCTTGGCTCATGGTGACCGCGCTGGCAAATGGACGGCTCTGGGGGTGGCGGGCACGCGACTGGGCGGACGTCCAGGAATGTCAGATGTCGTCCGCCTATCGCACCATCCTGGCCAAACTCGCACTCAACCCGGGACAGTCTCTTCTCGATGTCGGATGCGGGGCCGGAATGTTCGCATCTATGGCAAGCGCGCGCGGGCTTCTCGTGTCTGGCATCGACGCATCAGACGCGCTGCTCGCCATCGCGCGGGAAAGAGCGCCGAGCGCAGACTTCCGCGTCGGCGATCTCGAAGACCTTCCGTTTCCGGTGGAGTCCTTTGACGCCGTGACGGGCTTCAACGCCTACCAGTTTGCGACGAACCCCGTTGCCGCGCTCTCGGCCGCCGGACGTGCTGCCAAGAGGGGCGCCCCGGTCGTCGTTGTCATCTGGGGACGCCACGAGGCGGGTGACGCTGCAACCGTCGTTGCCGCACTCGCGCCACTTCTCGCAGGATCTCGGACCACCTCACCGCAGGCCGATGCGCTTACAGAGGAGGGAGGGCTGCGCCGCTTCGTAGAGGACGGCGGTCTCATGGCTCCTTTTGAGGTTGGGGATGTCAATACGGAGTGGAGCTACCCGACTCTCGCTATGGCGGTACGGGGCTTGAACTCTGCGGGTTCAGCCAGGTCAGCGGCCGACCGGACCAACGAGGACGCCGTGACCCGCGCCCACGAAGCCGCCCTCCGACCATACGTGAAGGCCGACGGGACGGTCCGCCTCAGCGCGCTTTTCCGGTACATCATCGCCCGGGCGCCGTAGGGCTCACCTGTGGCACAAGGCACCGTCGGCGACTTTGCAGACATGTGCCAAATTCCGATTTGTACCAACACCGCTCCGCCTGCGACTTTCCGGCCAAAGATGAGTCCCTGCACGCGGAGCGCTGTCGATACGGCACTAGAGATTTGTCGACTACTAGGCCAAGTGACGAGAAATGTGTTTCTCAATACCGATACATCGGATTTAGCCCATGTATAACCGCGGGAAACTTTGGAACGCATCGGGTGTTTTGCTTCACGGAACTGGAACTCCAACAGCGGATGAGCTGGCGTGCGTCAATAACCACCGCCCATTGATCTTTTGCGCTTCACCGTCAAGGCTTACGTGACTCTTGGCTGTCCAAAACGGCTGGCCGGTGGCTGGATTCAGCGATACGTCGAAGTAATGGCATTCGAAATATACCGATGATTTCCATTCGCCGTCATCGTCCTTTACAGGAACAAACTTTGTTTTGAATGCCGGAGAAAGCGACACAAACTTATTGGCTGCCTGCAACCCGCCGGAAACATACTTGAAGAACGTGCACAGCGTGCCCTGTTGACCGGTGGTGGACGTGTCGCCTGAGGGTGGAGGGCAACTTGCGGGATCATCCGGATCGCCGTTGCCGATATAATTTCCGGCCGTGGCAGTGGTGTTGACAATCGTGAGTTCGGCATCTCTAGCCCAGATCGAGAGTGCGTCGCGGATTCGCTGAGTTATCACTGTAGGCGAATCGCCATTCACTGGATCGTGCACGCTGACTGCCGCGTGAAAGGTTGCGTGAAGCTGTTCCAGTTCAGCCATTTGTGCGAGCTGTTCGTCTTCGTCCCGCCAATTATTGGCAGAGTCGGCTCCTGACTGCGCTACAGCCGGCGCCGTCAACAATGCCCCCGCAAGAAGCATGCTGAGGAGCGCTGCCATTTTCCTGAATATCGATTTCATCTCCGTCTCTCCTTTGATCCTGCGGCGCGGTTGTCGTGCTCACCGCGCCTCTTGGTTTGCCTTCACTCCATGTAGCGAGAATCGCGACGGAAACCTGTAAGTCAGAAAGAAGCTTTCTCGGGCGCACCTGATCCTGAGACCACCGGGTGGTGTAATATTTACGCAATTGCCACTCTTCCGGCCCCAGAGATTCGGATGGACGACGCCCTCGGACACGAGATCACCCAACTGCTTCAGGCGTGGAGCCGGGGCGATGAAGGTGCTCTGGACAAGCTCACTCCTCAGGTTTATCGCGAGCTGCATCGGGTCGCCAGGCGTTGCATGGGACGGGAACGTGACGGCCATACGCTACAAACGACGGAGCTGATCAATGAGCTTTATCTGCGTCTATCCGGCCTCAAGCTGATCGACTGGCAAAACCGGGCACATTTCTTCGCGCTGTGTGCGCGACAAATGCGACGCATTCTCACTGACCAGGCCCGTGCCCGGCGATCGCACAAACGCGGCGATGGAGCAAAAGCAATTTCATTGGACGATGCTCTGACAATCTCTCCGGAGCCCTCCGCTGATTTGGTCGCTGTGGACGATGCTCTTAATCAGTTGGCGAAGGAGGATGAGCGCAAGAGCCAGGTCGTAGTGTTGCGTTTTTTTGGCGGTCTCAACGTTGAGGAAACTGCGGAAGTTTTGAAAGTTTCGCCTGAAACCGTGGCGCGTGATTGGCGGTTAGCCAAGGCGTGGCTGTTGCGTGCCCTGAGCGAAAATAAATCCGATGAAACCTGAGCGGTGGGGAAAAGTCGAAAGCATTTTTCACAAAGCTCTCGAGGCCGACGAAAACCAGCGCAGCTCTGTGATTGAAGAATTGTGCGCTGGTGATGCAGAACTACGCCGCGAGGTGGAATCGCTGCTTGCTCATTATAGCGACTCTACGAGCTTCTTCGAGAAGCCAGCATTTGCGGACCAGGCGAACATCACTAAGGCTCCCTCCGCCACAAGCGAAGCACCGCGACCTGACTTAAAGGACGTTGCGGTTGGGCATTACCACATTGTTGAAGAAATCGGCTCCGGCGGCATGGGAGTGGTATACAAAGCCAGGGACACTAGACTTGGCCGCCTGGTCGCGCTGAAATTTCTACCTGAGCTCATGGCAGCGGATTCTGTGGCGCTAGAACGCTTTCGCCGCGAGGCCCGATCGGCTTCGTCGCTG
>JASHUR010000407.1 GCA_030039895.1 Acidobacteriaceae bacterium
GCCGCCCGCGGTCTGGTGGAACGGGCACTTTGCCCCATTGGACGTAATTTTCTCGTCTGCCATGTCTCACCTCAATCTGTTTTGTGTTTGTGTGACGCATCGCACACGCCACGGGTTAACGGAATCACTGGAACGCTCTTCGCATTTGTATCAACCTATGCAATGTAGCATCATGGATATGGATTGCTCCAATACATAGTTCCCATTCGGAGCATAGGCATTTCCTATGGAATTTCATCAGCTCCGCTACGTCTGCGCCATCGCCGAAACCGGCTCCTTCAGCCGCGCCGCCGAGCGTTGCCACGTCGCCCAGCCCTCGCTCTCGCAACAGGTCCTCAAGCTCGAAGAGGATTTGGGTGCAAAACTCTTCGACCGCCTCGGTCGCAGCGTCCGCTTAACTGAGGCAGGCCGCGCCTTTCTGCCGCATGCCCGCTCCATCCTTCATCAAATGGACGCCGCCCGTGCCGGAGTTGTCGACAAGCGCAACGACGTGCGCGGCGCTGTCGCCGCTGGAGTCATCCCCACCATCGCGCCCTATCTTATGCCGCGCTACACGGCAGACTTCGCAAAGAAATATCCCGACGCCCGCCTCCGCATCATCGAGGAAACCACTCCGGTCCTCGTCGAAGGCCTTCGCAATCTCTCCATTGACATCGCCGTCCTTGCGCTTCCGCTCCGCCATAAGGAGTTCGAGCTGTTCCCCATCCGCACCGAACCGCTCTTCGCCGTCCTGCCCAAAAACCACCCGCGCTCCTCGGCAAAATTCCTCTCCCTTAAGGACCTTCGCGGCGAGCATTTCGTTATGCTCCGCGACGGCCACTGCTTCCGCGATCTCAGCATCGCCGCCTGCGCCCGCGCCCGCATCACTCCGCGCATCGCCTTTGAGAGCGGCCAGTTCAGCAGCCTGCTCGGCATGGTCGCCGCCGGAGTCGGCATCACCCTCGTGCCTCAAATGGCCGTCGACCGCAGCGCAGACTGCAGCTACATCCGCATCAGCGACGCTCGCGCCACGCGCACCATCGTTGCCGCCATCCTCCGCGGACGCAGCTTCAACCGCGTCCAGCAGGCCTTTTTGTCTGGAATCAGAAAATAGACCCGGTGATAAGCTGTTTGCGAATGGTTCCATATGACAGAACCCCAGATTGATTCTCTGGTCCGCGAGTTTGCCGATGGCCGCACGGACCTTGTCTTTCAGCTTCTCGCACAAGGCTGTTCGCCTGAGACCTTGGATCAGAATGGCGTATCGCTCATGCAGTGGTGCGCCTATTACGGCGATGTCAGCGCAATGAAGTTTCTGCTTCTTCAAGGTGCGACGTTGGATTCTCTGGGGCAAAACCTGGGTCTTGACAGCGCATCCTTTCATGGGCACTGGCGCTTGTGTAAATTTCTGCTCGAACAAGGTGCTGATGTGAATCGAGCGGATGCCCATAGTGGAGAAACTCCCCTCCATAACGCATTGTGCAAAACCGATCGTATTGTCTACGACCGGGTTCTCAGGGTGCTTCTGCTTCATGGGGCCAATCCAAACGTGACGACGAAAAACGGAGTCGAAACAGGCGGGTTCATGCGCGACTGCAGGACGAAGGGCGAGACGCCTCTTCACCGCGCCGCCGCATTTGGCGGCGAGGACACGATCAAATTGTTGTTGGATGCGGGGGCCAGAATCGACGCGGCGGACGCTAACGGAGACACGCCCTTGAGTTGGGCCAGTTGGTATCTGCGCCCGGCATCGATCCTCCGCATGCTATGCTACGGCAACTTCAGAATTCATCCTGACAATCTACCGATGCGCGCGAATCTGTTAGGAACACCGCATGGCGCGGATTCATAAGTCATAGCTTCCTTTTTCTCTGCTCTCCTAAAACGTGGCCCGCAGCCCCATCTGCATCCGCCGCGGAGGATCGTAGCTCGTCACCTGCCCAAAGTCCTCGCTGCCTTCTGTGCTGTCCACGTACGATCCGTTCGGATGGTTCAGCACATCGAACGACGCAACGGACAACCCCACCGTTGGGCTCTTGTCCATCTGTTTGGGATGAACCTTGAAGTCGTATCCCCACCGCAGATCCAGGTCCGAATAATCCGGCCCGATCTCCGAGTTCCGCGGCACGCCCGCCGGCCGCGCGTTGAACAGGTTCGTTCCATAATTGTCATCCCCTGTCAGAATGCTGTACGGCGTGCCGCTGTGCGCAAACACGCCCACGCCCAGATTCAGCAGATGGCGCGGATTGATCGCCCCATAAACTCCGAAATGGTTGCGATGATGCCAGCTCGCCGGCCCCCACTCCGCATTCGGATCATATTGGTTTTCAGGAAAGAACCAGAACCCGTCCGTATTGTTCCCGTAGTGGCTCCACGAGTACCATGCAAACCCGGTAAACCGCTTGTTGAAGCGCCCGCGGTAGTTGACGTTCAGCTCCGACCCTAGCTCCGTCCCCTCCGACTGAATCTGTCTCAACTGGGATACGTTCGGATTCGGCCTCGTCGAATAATCCGGAGGCAGTGGCGCATTGATGTCCACCGAGCGATAAAGATCATCCCACCGGTTCATCTGCCCTCCGACAGTAACCGTTCCCTTCTCACCCACCCTGCGCTCCAGCGACAATCCATACTGGATCGAATACGGCGTTCGAATGTTCGGCGACAATACAGTAATTGACTGCGGCTGCGCCTCCAGATCCACGCAATCTGTCACCGGATAACACAGCGGCTGCTGGTTGGCCGAAAGCTGCAAAAATCTCAATTTGCCCGGCGTATACCGCGCCAGGTCAAGCAGCGGACCACTCCCCGTGCGGTCGTAATAAACGCCCCCGCCGCCGCGCAGCACCACTTCGTGTTTCTGGTCCCACACCCACGCAAACGACACGCGCGGCGAGAAATTATTGATGTCGCCCTCAAGAAAGTTCCCCCAGTCATAACGCAGCCCTGGAGTCACCGAAACCCGCGGCGAAAGCTTGATCTGGTCCTGGGCAAATGCGCCCACCTCATCCTGGTGGTACACAAACCGGCTCTGCGCCTGTTTCACCGAATATCCTGAAGGGATCCCTGCCTGCTGGTTCTCGATCGCCGTCGCAATCACCGATCCGTCCGCCGCATACGTCGGGCTGTAGGTATACGACCCGTCGCGGTCCGTCAGATCATCGAATACCCTCCGCCCCAGGTGCGGTACTTGAACGCCGAACTTCAGTGTGTGCGGCCCGATCGTCCACGTCATCATCTCATTCACGCGCAGGTTGTACTCGCTCGCCACCTGGTCATTCTGCGCGCTCCCGCCGATGTAGTTGCCGTTCACCACAATCTGGGGGCCCTCCTGCACATCGGTGATCGGGTCATACTGCCGCTCCAGCACCAGCGCCGCCTCATTCAGCGCGCTCGCAGAAAGAATATAGTTATCGTGGACAACCAGATCGTCTTCACGCCCTTTCGTGTTGTAGCCCGCTTCCGGAAGTGTCTGGTTCCCCACCCCCTCATTGCGGTTCGAGGTGTCCTGATACGCATACATCACGGACACGTCCTGCTTATCGCTGATCTGGTGCCCTACCTTGATCGAAAACTCCGTGTCCCGCGTCGGAGCCGGCACGTTCACGTTGTAAATTCCCAAAGGATTGTCCGGTGTCGGAGCCACCGTCGCATTCACCACCGCTTCCAGGTCTTCCTCCTGCCGGTTCAGCGAGAACAGGAACATCGTGTTCTTCAGGCGCGGAATCGGCCCCGTCAAATCGCCTTCATAAATCTTGCGCGTCTCGCCCGGCTTACTCGGCGACAGGTCCTGCTGCGCGTTGAACAGCGAATCGCGGTAGAAAAAATTGAACTCCCCGTGATACGCTGCCGCCGCCTGCTTCGTAATAATGTCCATCTGTCCGCGCCCGGGCCAGTAGTACTGGGCCGAATAGGGGTCCTGGTTGATCAGGACCTCCTTCACCGCCGAAGGCGAAACCATCGCGCGGTTCGCCTCCACGCCATCCACCATCAGCCCTGTTCCGGCTGTGCCCGCGTCTCCCTGGTCCAGAAAATTGCCCATCGCCGTCACGTAATCGTTGTCAAAAATGGGCAGGTCTTTCAGGTCATTTGCCGTCATTACAGCTGTATCGCCGTTATTTTCTGACGCAGTAAGGTCGATATTCGAGCTTGCGCTCACCGTCACCTGCTGCACCGCCGTCGCAATCCCCAGCGTAATCGTCAGCGGAGCCGTCGGCACCGCTCCTGCTGTCACCGCTTCCGTGAATGGCTGAAAGCCCTTCAGCGTTATCATCAGCGTGTAGCTGCCCGCCTTGTTCGGCGTCAGCCGGAACCCGCCCGTCGCATCCGTTGTCGTCGTGGCCACCGTTGCGCCCGTCGCGGTTGTCAGCACAACCTGCGCATCCGGAACCACCGCTCCCGTATTGTCCGTTACCGTGCCGCTTATGGCCGCCGGCGCTGCAGCCGTATTCGCAGCTTTGCCGTTCGCGGCCGGCGCCGGAGCCGTCACTGCCGAAGCAGACGTCTGCGCCGCGGCGTCCGCGGAAGAAAGGGCCAAAGCAATCAAACCAAAGACAGAAAGAACACCCACAGCCAGCTTGGAACGAAACAAGGCAGAATCCTCTTCAGCGTTGTGGACGCAGCACGCCCGTTGCTGTCGATTGCCGTTTAAGGAACGTGGGTGTGCAGAGCTATAGCATTTTCGGAATTACTGTAGGCCGAAGCGAAAAACCTAAAGTCAACGCGACCAACAGGAAGCGTTGACCCTCAACGATGGAAAAAGGCCACACTATTTCCGAAAATGCCGTAAGCCTGCCTTCCTGCGGCAAAGGCACTCACCGGTATGCGTCTTGCTGCGCCTCAAGAAAGAAACACTGGCCTCATCTCGCTTGGCTTTCACATCCCGTTCGTGGTCTTCCAGGCCGGGTTGAGAGGTAAACCAGGTGGTCGATTGTATCTTTTATGGTCGGACCACAGCGCTAAGCGCCATCGCCCACTCCAACGGTGCATCAACCAGGCAGTCGGAGCTCACTGTCTCCAATGTATGCGATGACATTCCAAATCGGCAACCGATGACTGCTGTGCCCGCGTTCCGCGCCGTTAAAACATCCACCACCGAGTCGCCCACCATCAGCGTCTGTTCGGGCCTCACGCCCGCCTCGCGCATCAGCGTCTGCAGCCCCTCCGGATCAGGCTTCTTGGTCGTAAAACTGTTGCCGCCGTAAATCCCAAAAAAATATTTCCCCAGCCCAAGCGCATCGCAAATCCGCTGCGCCGGGCGCACCGGCTTGTTCGTCAGCACCGCAAACGCCCGCTCGCTGCCGTCGGGCATGGAGCGCAGCGCGTCCAGCGCCGCAAACACGCCCTCATAGACATACGTGTGGTCCAGCATGTGCGTCCGGTAGCACGCCAGAAAGCGCTCCAGTCCATCCTCTACCAGCGCCTCGTCGTCCGGATCGCCCAGCGCCCGCCGTACCAGCATCCCCGCGCCGTCGCCCACATACTCGCCAATCACCGGCTCAGGCAACGCCCGGCGTCCCATCTGCGCCAGCATCGCATTCACTGCCGTCGCCAGGTCCCGCCGCGAGTCAATCAGCGTCCCATCCAGGTCAAACACGATCAGCCTGATCGCCTCAGCAGCAATCGGATTCACCACTTCCAGCATGTTTTGATTTTATCGGCGTCTGCGCCCCATACCACGCACCGGCCTCAGCCCCACCGTCCAAAGTTGATCAGCGCGTGGATCAGCACCCCGTACCACACGTTGTTCGTGCGCGTGTAGATCCACCCGTACACCGCACCCAGAATCAACGAGGTAAAGCCTGTCATCAACACATCAAGGAACGAGAATCCAGCTACCAGAAAAATCACGGCGTGGAGCACGCTGAAAATCAACGCACCCGCCATGACCCTCGCCTCAACGTGAAAGAACACCAGTTCGCCTAAATCAGTCTGTTTGAGCGAGGTCAGCAGTGCCGCCCGAAAAATGAACTCCTGCGCCAGTGGTTCCTCAAAAATCGTCCCGAAATGGTTCAGCTTGCCCACAAGCGTAAATGAACTGAACAGCCCGTTGTTGTAGGCAAAAATCGCCGCCACCAGCACAGCGCCTATCCACACCAGCATCAGCGGATATACCGCGGCTATAGGGCTGCCCACCGGAAACTCCGGACGCTGCATCCATCGCCGTATCAGAATGAACCCGAACAGCAGCAGATACGGCACCAGTACCAGCACGCACGTCAG
>JASHUR010000040.1 GCA_030039895.1 Acidobacteriaceae bacterium
CATTCCTCGGCGACTTTCTCCCCATGCCCGCGAACCCTCCCATTACGCAGGACATGATGAAGTCCGCCGCAGGAGCATGGCTGATGCTGGTTTTCGGGCTCACGGCCGCTCCCATGCTTGAGGAGCTGGCTTTCCGCGGGTTTCTTCTACCGGGGCTTATCAACTCTTTTCGCTGGTGCGCCGACCATAGAATCCTCCCGCAGCCGGCAGCCGACCGCATCGGCATCCCCATTTCCATTTTGCTCACGAGCATTGGATTTGCGTTCATGCACTCGCCGCAGGTTTCGCACGCGTGGGGGCCGCTGCTGCTGATCGGCATTGTGAGTGTGGTGCTTTGTATAGTGCGGCTTGTCATGAACTCCGTCGCGGCCGGGGTTATCGTGCACGCAGCCTACAACTTCACTCTCTTCGCCGGGGTTCTCTACCAGACCGGCGGCTTCCGGCATCTGGATAAGCTGACGAGCTAACCATCTACAATCGGTAATTGATGACTACCGACCATCGCACTGCCCTGCTCCATCTGCTCGCTCGCATCTCCTTCAAGCTGGGCGAGTTCACACTCTCGTCCGGAGGCAAGAGCGACTACTACATCGACTGCCGCACCACCACGCTGCACGCCGAAGGTGGACGCCTTACGGGACTCGCGATTCTCGAGCTGCTCCACCAGCAGAAGCTGCACCCTGCGGCTGTCGGCGGGCTTACGCTAGGCGCCGATCCAATCGTCTCCAACCTGGCAACGGCCAGCGCCTGGCGCGCTCAGCAACATCCCAGATCGCCGCTCATTCACGGCTTTCTGGTCCGCAAGGCCGAGAAGGCCCACGGGACCGGCCGCCGCATCGAAGGATTTCTTGAGACAGGCGCGCCCGTGCTCATTGTCGATGATGTCTGCACCACCGGCGCCTCCACCATTACTGCGATTGAGGCTGCGAGAGCTGCCAGCATGAACGTGATCGCCGCCATATGTCTGGTCGAGCGCGAAGAGGCCAACGGCCGTCCCGCCGTCGAGGCCGCCTGCGAAGCCGCGCCTTTCTTTAGTCTCTTCACCGCTCGCGAGGTTCGCGCCGCACACATTGCTCAACTTGCCCTGTAAACAGAAAAATCCCCGGACCCGTCAGCGGGGTCCGGGGATGCAGGCGGAGGAGAAGCCTTTTACTGTTGGGCTGGGTTGGCGAGCATGCTGGTCTGTGCAGGTGCTGTAGGCTCCTGCCCCTTCATGTTCGACAAGAGTTGAATCTCGACCCTGCGGTTCTTGGCGCGCCCCTCTGAGGTGTGGTTCGAAGCTACGTATTCATCCTTACCGATCCCGATAAGGTAAAACTTGTGCGGCGGAATCCCATACTTCGACGCTAGGTACTGGACCACCGAACGTGCCCGGCGCTGGCTGAGGTCGTAGTTGTATGCAGCGGAACCGACCGAATCCGTTCCGCCGGTCACCTCAACAATGTAACCCTTGGTTCCGTTCAGCTGCGCCGCAAAGTCGTCCAGCTCTTCCTTGTCCCCACGCGTCAGGATCGCCTTGTTAAAGGCGAAGTGTACGCTGGTTTCGGCTACCTGGCTGTAGTCGTCAAGATTTGCGACCACGCTCTTGAGCGAATCCGCCTGATTAATGGCCTCCTCAGCCGACTGGTGCGCCTGGCTGGCAGCCTGGCTGGCCGTCTGCGCCTGCTGACTGGCCTGGTTGGCGGAACTTTGCGCCTGCTGGACGCCCGCCTGCGCGCGCTGGTCCACGTCATGCAAGTCACGATTGTTTTTTGCCGTTGCATCATCCAGCTCGTTCGTATGTTGGATCAGCGGCTCGGTCTGGCTGCGCACGTAATTCTTGGTTGTGCATCCTGTGGCGAATAAGAGTGAAATCGTCCCCACTGAGAAAACCGCAAGCACCGCTTTCCTATGCAATCCTTCGTAGATCATCGCGTCGAACTCCGTATCTGGGTATATGGGTGGAACCCTGCATTGCGGGCAACACCTCAGCCGCACCTGAGTGGCTTATGTAGAAAGGTGTTTGCACACCCTTCCTGCCTCGTTGTCTGCATTGAGGTGAGCAACAAGCGTGCCAAACCATATAGTTCCAATATTTGTCTTATTTAAAAGCACTTATGTCTAGCTCCGGCCTGCCGAGGCTCCTCCCAATTTTGCCCACCACGTATTTTTTACGCGCTCAAGACGGCAACCTGCGCGCAACGCCCATAGACCCTACACTATGAGAGAGCCTCCCGATGGACCTCCACGAGAAAATCCGGTCATTGCCCACAGGCCCCGGCGTTTACCTCTATAAAAACGCCGAGGATGAGGTCATCTATGTCGGCAAGGCCAAGAACCTCCGCTCCCGCGTCCGTTCGTACCTGCTGGAAGCCTCACAGGCCAATGCGAAGACCGGCTCGCTAATGCGTGAAGCCGTGGATGTTGATTACATCCTGGTCGATAACGAGCACGAAGCCCTGGCCCTTGAAAACAACCTCATCAAGCAGCGCAAGCCGCGCTTCAACGTTTTGCTGCGCGACGACAAGACGTATCCGTACGTCAAGCTGACACTGGGAGACCGCTATCCGAAGGTCTTCGTCACGCGCCGCCTGCGGAAAGACGGCAGCGCTTACTACGGCCCCTACTTTCCCGGTAATCTTGCCTACCGGATTACCGAGCTGATCCATCGCAGCTTCCTCATTCCGAGCTGCAAAGTTGACCTCTCACGCTACCATCCCCGACCGTGCCTGCAGTACTATATCAAACGCTGCCTTGGCCCCTGTGTCGAAGGGCTCACCACGCCCGAAGCCTATCGCGAAGCCGTTCGCGATGCCCAGCTCTTCCTCGAAGGCCGCGTTGCTGATCTTGAGAAGTCGATCCATAAACGCATGGAGGAGGCTGCCGCTTCCGAGCAGTATGAGCTTGCCGCCAAATACCGTGACCTGCTCATCACGATCAGCCAACTTCAGGAAAAGCAGCGCATCGCATCCGCGGAAAATGACGACGCCGATGTCTTCGGCTATCACTATGAAAATGGAATGCTGGCTGTCAACCTCTTCCATATCCGCGCGGGTAAAATCGTGGACCGCCGCGACCTCTTCTGGGAAGACCTGCAGGAACTCATGCTCGAGTCCGACGAAGAGAGGCCAGAAGCCGAAACCTTGCCCGCGGAGGCACTTGCGCTCACGTCGTTCGAGGCCGGGGCCTTCTTCTCTGCCCTGCTCAAGCAGCTCTATATTGACCAGCAATATGTTCCGCGCAACATCTACTTGCCCGTGGACTTCGCCGATCGCTCCGTGCTGGGAACACTGCTTGCGGAACGGAGTGGTCATCGCGTTGAGATCGCAGTGCCGCAGCGCGGAGACAAGCGTTCCCTAGTTGATTTGGTCGGGCAGAATGCGCGCCAGAGCTTCGACCAGCGCTTTCGCGTCCTGCAGCCTTCGCAGCGCGCCATACAGGAGTCATTGCAGGATGTACTCATGCTGCCGGAATTGCCGAAGCGGATTGAGTGCTTTGATATTTCGCACATCCAGGGCGCAGAGACCGTTGCCTCAATGGTCGTATGGGAAAACGGCGCGATGAAGAAGTCGGATTACCGCAAGTTCCAGATCAAGTCTGTCGAAGGCGTCGATGATTTCGCCTCCATGCGCGAGGTGGTGACGCGCCGCTACCGTCGCCAGCTCGACGAGAAGCGCCCCATGCCCAGCCTCATCCTCATCGACGGTGGCCTAGGCCAGCTCCATGCTGCGGCGCAGGCGCTGGAAGAGCTGGGTCTTACCACACAGCCACTGGCATCCATTGCCAAACGCGAAGAGATTATCTATCTGTACGGGCAGGAAGATGAGCCCGTTGTGCTTGAGCGCCGTTCGCCGGTGCTGCACCTGATACAGCGCGTCCGCGACGAGTCGCACCGCTTTGCCATCAGCTACCACCGTAAGCGCCGCGAGATACGCGACCGCGATTCTGAGCTGCTGGCTGTTCCCGGAGTCGGAGCGCGCACCCGCACCCGCCTGCTTGAACACTTCGGAAGCCTGCGCAGCATCGCACAGGCTGATGTGGAAGCGCTCACTGCCGTCGTCCCGCGAAAGACCGCGGAGGCCATCCATGTATACTTCCACGCAAGCGAGACTGAGTCGGCGGCCGTGTTAACCGTACTCAACAGCCGCTCTTGACCGTCTATCCTTCTTTTACGGAACTTCTCCGGCGGCTCTTCGTATCAGTTTGCAGCGTTCGCGCCTATGAGCACATCAACTACGCATTCAGCACTTCTTGACTCTGCAACTGCCGACCGCAGTCTTACGCGCTCGTTCCTCTGGCTTTGCACGGCGTTCGCATTGCTCAAGCTGGCCATTCAGGTCGTAGGAAATATCCTTGCCCAGCATGCCGGGTACGGCATCTTTCGCGATGAGATGTATTACCTCATGTGTGGACGGCACCTGGCCTTTGGCTATGTCGATCAACCCCCGATGGTCGCGCTTCAGGCACGTGTTACCGAGCTGTTTTTCGGTTTCAATCATATGTGGTCGCTGCGGCTCATCTCCGCCATTGCCGGAGCGGTCAAGGTCTTCCTTACGGGGCTCATCGTTCGCGCTCTTGGCGGCAATAAGCGCGCCGCTGCGCTCGCCATGCTGGGGGTGATCCTTGCAGGGGTATACCTTGGCATCGACGGATACCTCTCCATGAATTCGTTTGAGCCGGTCTTCTGGATGACCTGCGCACTTGCCCTGATTCATATCGTCCAGGCCAATGCCGTCGAGCCACGCGCCCAGAGCGTCATTCGAAACTGGTGGATCGTCTTCGGTTTCAGTGCCGGGCTGGGGCTGGAAAACAAGGACAACATTGTCTTCTTTCTCATTGCTGTGCTCGTTGCGTTGCTCATCGTTCCCGAACGCCGCGTTATGCGCAGCCGCTGGTGCGCTGTCGCCATTGCGCTGATCGTCGCTATTGCCCTTCCCAATCTTCTCTGGCAGATCCACTATCACTTTCCCACCCTCGAATGGCTGATCGACGTCAAGAAGAGCGGCAAAGACATTAAGCTGTCGCCTCTGCAATTTCTGCTCGGCCAGCCTGTGATGCTCAACCCGTTGACACTGCCGCTCTGGTTGAGCGGGCTGATATGGTTCCTTATCGCGAAGACTGCGCGCCCCTATCGATTTCTGGGCGTGCTTTACCTCATCTTTTTGCCCATGATGATGGCGCTGAACGCCAAGGACTACTACCTCGCGCCAATCTATGTCGTCTACTTTGCCGCGGGAGGTGTTTGTTGGTTCGGCTGGATGCGCGATGTTGGCTGGCGCAATGTAGCCGGTGCGGTCTATGGCGTCCTGCTCCTCCTTATGTTCATCCGTAGCGTACCTTTCTCCATCCCGGTGCTTCCGCCGCGCCAATTCATCGCGTATGAGCAAAAGATTGGCTTTAAGCCCAAGGACTCCGAGGTCCATGCACCCACTGCTTTGCCCCAGTTTTATGCCGACCGCTTCGGCTGGCACGAGATGGTCGAGAAGGTTGCACGCATTTACAACTCGCTGCCGCCCGACCAGCGCGCTGTCACCGGTATCTTCACCGGCAATTATGGAGAGGCCAGCGCCATTAACCTCTTCGGTCCGAAGTACGGCCTGCCTGTCGCCATCAGCGGCCATCAGAACTACTGGATATGGGGCCCTCACGGATACACGGGCCAGGAGATGATCATCATCAACGGCGCTACCCTCGCCGAAATGAAGCCCTACTATGATTCCTGTGTGATCGTAGGTCAGCTCGACGCTCAGTGGTCCATGCCATGGGAAAAGGGCCCGATCTTTCTTTGCAAGGGACGGCGCCAGACTTACGCCTCCGACTGGAACGACTTAAAGTTTTACCGCTGAGGCCCGGGCTGTCACTTTGCTACCAGAACTTCCCTTTCGCGGCCGGATCATGGGATAGGCTAGAAAGACCACACACTCTCCCGGAGCCGATCCGCATTGAGCAGCGCCGCCCAAACGCCGTCTCGAACGACCGCCTTCGAGCTGCCTCGTGTGCTCGGC
>JASHUR010000041.1 GCA_030039895.1 Acidobacteriaceae bacterium
CGCGGTAGGGGATGCCGATGAGGTCGGCGTCCTTGAATTTGACTCCGGCGCGCTCCTCGCGGTCGTCGAGCAGCACGTCGAAGCCGGCGGCTTCGAGCGCTTCGGCGATTTCGGTTCCGGCCTTGAGCAGGGCCTGATCGGCGACGTTGGTGATGGTGACGACCACATCGAACGGAGCGATGGCGGGCGGCAGCCAGAACCCGTTGGCGTCGTTGCTTTGCTCAATCGAGGCGGTGAGGATGCGCTCGATGCCGATGCCATAGCTGCCCATGATCGGCGTGACCTCTTTGCCGTTGGGGTCGAGAACGCGCGCGCCCATAATGTCGGTGTAGCGGTAGCCGAGCTTGAAGATGTGTCCGATTTCGACGGCCTTGGCGACCTTGAGCGCCGCGCTGGTCTTTAATCCGCACTGGGGGCAGGTTTCGCCTTCGGCGACATTGCGGATGTCGGCAGCGAGGGTCCAGGTGAAGTCGCGGCCGGGCGTGACGTTGCGGTAGTGGTAGTCGAGTTTGTTGGCTCCAGCGACGAGGTTGTGGCGGTTTTCGAGGCCGTGGTCGAGGATGACGTTCACGCCGCCGTCGTAGAGCACCTTGGCTGGAGTGACGCCGATGGGGCCGAGGTATCCGGCGGGGCCGTGGAAGTACTGCTCCAACTCGTCGGCCTGCATGGGACGGAGCTCACTACCGCCAACCTGCGAGAGCAGCTTGGTCTCGTTGACGAAGTGGTCACCGCGCAGGAAGGCGACGAGCGGGTGCCACGCGGTTTCTTTGCCTTTGCGAATCTCGACCATGTAGGCTACGGTCTTGATGTCCTGTGAGGCATGGATTTTGAAAAATTCCGTGACGTCGGCGATGGCGGCCTTGCCGGGGGTGTGAACGAGCTCCGGTTTGCCGTCGCCGGTGGGCGCGAGGTCGTTGACGGGCGCGAGGAGCGAGGTGGCCTTCTCCATGTTGGCGGCGTAGCCACACTGGGCGCAGCTGGCGATGAGGTCTTCGCCGGCGTCGGTGTAGACCATGAACTCCTGCGATTGCGAGCCGCCCATAGCTCCGGAGTCGGCCTCGACGGCGACGAAGCTGAGGCCACAGCGGGTGAAGATGGCGCGGTAGGCCTGGTCGTGCAGCTTGTAGCTTTTGTCGAGTCCGGCTGCATCAAGGTCGAAGGAGTAGCTGTCCTTCATGATGAACTGGCGGACGCGGAGCAGTCCGGACTTGGGGCGCGGCTCATCGCGGTACTTGGTCTGGATCTGATACCAGATTTGCGGGAGCTGCTTGTAGCTGCGGAGCTCCTTGCGGGCGATGTCGGTCATGACCTCTTCGTGGGTGAAGCCGAGAGCCAGCCACGCACCTTTACGGTCCTGCAGGCGGAACATATTTTGACCGATGGCGGTCCAGCGGCCGCTCTGCTCCCAGATTTCGGAGGGCATGATGCCAGGGAGAAGGAATTCCTGTCCAATTTTGTCCATCTCGCTGCGGACGATGCGGACGATCTTGTTGATCGAGCGCTGGCCGAGGAAGAGATAGGAGTAGATTCCGGCGCCGAGCTGACGGATGTATCCGGAGCGGAGCAGGAACTTGTGGCTGGCGACTTCGGCGTCTGCCGGGGCCTCGCGTAGGGTGGGAACAAAGAGCCGGGACCAACGTTGCATATGTGATTGCTTTCAGTAGGTTTTCTGCCCGGGAGGGGCGGGATTTTGTTGGTGCGAAAGATTATTTTACCGGATAGGCGCGAAGGACTAGCTGGGACCGTCAGCGAAGAGGCAGGCGGCTGGAAAGTGAGTCGCTGGAAGCGAATGGTGGAGCAGGCGTCCTTCAACCTGCCCACCCAAAGACCCAGGGTGGACTTGAGCGGTCAGTACTGCGCTGTTCCGCTGATGTAAGCTTCGAGGTGCGAGATGGTTTCCTTCTGAGCGGTGATGGTCCAGTTGACGAGGTCGCCGATGGAGACCATGCCGACGATGCGGCCGCCTTCGACGACGGGCAGATGGCGAATACGCTTTTCGGTGACGAGGTGCATGCACTCCTCGACGGTGTGCGAGGGGGTGACGGTGATGACGGGTGAGCTCATGATTTCGGTGACAGGCGTGTCCTTGGAGGAGCGGCCCTGGAGGATGATTTTGCGGGCGTAGTCGCGCTCGGAGACCATGCCGACGAGGGTATTTCCGTCAAGGATGGGCAGGGCGCCGACCTGTTTTTCCGCCATCATGACGATGGCGTCATAGACTGACGCGGAGGGCGTGAGCGACCAGACCTGCGAGCCCTTGTTGCCGAGAAGAGAGCCGATTTTGCCAGCCAGTTCCATAGGGTCCTCCGATTGAACTGGGCATCATAGGCCCGGCAGGAGAGGGGAGTCAATGGAGCGGCCCGCCCGGTCTACGGATTGACTTGCAGCTGATGAAAATCGGGCCGGGGAGAAATGTCGGAGTTGATTTTTACGCCGAGTCCGTTTTCGTAATAGTTGTGATGGGGGCCGGTGAAGACTTTAAATTGCGTGCCGGTAGCGGGGTCAGTGACGTTGGTCTGGTTGTTGATGATGTCGTCCCAGCTTGAGAACTGCTGCTGTTCCGCATGCTGGTGCGCATAGTAGCTGGAGACCTGCTGGTTGAGGGACTGCGTGAACTGTTCGTGGAACTGCTGCGTTTGCTGCATGAACTGCGCGAAGCCCTCGCGGATGTGCTTGAGGCCGATTTGCGTGAGCTGGTTTTGGTATGCGACCCATTGCGGGGTTTTCTGCCATGAGTCGATCACGTGTTGCGTCATGGCCTGGGCCTGTGCGCAGCGGTCAGGTGTGCAGAGAATGCTTACCGCCTGCGCGAGCCAGAAGGCATAACCCTGGCCCTGAAAGAGCGCGTTGCGCGTGAAGACGGTGGCGATGAGCCGACCGTCGGTGGTGATACAGGTATAGGAGACTGAGCCGTCTGAAGCACGTGCTTGCGGGTCGCTCCAACTGGCGGGCAGGGTGGGCGACCAGGA
>JASHUR010000042.1 GCA_030039895.1 Acidobacteriaceae bacterium
AATGGGGACCGCTTCCGGCGGATGGTGCTGTCTCGGGGCAATACGGAAGACCTGCAAATCATGTACGAGCGCTGGCTGGGCCGGAAGCCGACGATTGAGCCTTTGCTGAAGGCGCGAGGACTGGCCGTCCAGGCACACGCGCCTTCGGCGCCTGCGGCACACTAAGGCATTTTCGGAAATGGTGTGGCCTTTTTAAATGGTTCAGGGTCACGCTTCCTGTTGGTCGCGTTGACTTTGGGTTTTCCGCTTCGGTCTACAGTAATTCCGAAAATGCTATAGCTGTCCTGGCCCTCCCGCTGGTCGGGAGCTGACAACAGGGACGCCGCTTGAAGAGATCTTCAGGCGGCTTCGAGGTCTTCTGCTTCAACACTGATGGAGCTGGGACGAAGGCGTGCGGCAAGCCAGCGGACAGGATTGGCGACGAAGCTGACGACGAGGCGCGGCATCTGGCGCATATCATCGAGGAACGAACGCCCGGAAGCGCCGATAATCATGGCTCCGTTGCTCATGACGTGCCAGTGGAACATGGAAGAGATGAGGGTTCCAATTAGTGCTCCAATACCGAGTGCCCGCATATTGCCGCTGTCGAGCCAGAGGTGAAGGCCGGAGTCGGCAGCGAGAGAACCAAGCGGGATAACGAGCACTACGATAAGCCAGGCAAGACGACGGGGCTTAATGCCGAGCGCCTGCTGCTGCCACGCTGAGAAGATTCCGCAGGTCGTGAGGACGTATGCGGCCTCGACCAGGCCGAAGTGTTCGCGCGCGTGGAGCGGCGAGCGGTAGAGGGCCACCATGCACGCTCCGGCGCGGAAGGTGGCCGACATCACGGCGGCCTTCCAGTGCCAATGGGTAATGGGAAACAGCAGTGCGTCGAGACGCCGTTGGTTTCTCATACTGCGGCTATTAAGCCCCAGGTTGCGGCGTGCAACGTGAAAATCAGGTTATATTCGCGGCAAAATTCAGTGCAGGAACAACAAATATACCGGGCCTGAGAGCCGCAGTAACTACGGACACCCCCATACCGAATGCGCTCCAGCGGGGTAAAGTTGCAAAAAAAATTACTTTGGGGAGAACTTTGTTCCCCCTGTTGTGTCTGAAGGAGCGACAAGGTTCCGGAATTGATGCTCACCTGAACCTGAATATTCATTGTTAGGAACCCCGATCCGGGGCCGCTGAACGAAGCTGCTGTGCGGCGCAGGACCGGCGGTTTCAGAAATGTGAGTCCAGTTATGCGCCTCCCTAAAGTTATGGGAAGACTGTGTCTTTCCCTGCTTTCGATAACCGTCGTAACGTTGGCATCTATCGGCTGCGGTACAAGCTCAGTTTCATCTTCCGGTTCCGGAACCAGCGGTGCGAACACAGGCGAAGCCTTTGTGATTGGTACCGATGCGCCTGCGGCGAGCGTTGTGTCCTTCAACGCGCAGATCACCAGTATTGACGCGATTGACGCGAGCGGGAACCAAACAGAGCTGTTAAGCGGTTCACCAACGGTGGACTTTGCCCGCTTCAACGGATTGCAGACGCTACTTGACATGAATGATGTTCCAGCCGGCACTTATACATCGATTTCGGTTACATTCGGTCCTGCAACCATCGGCTACCTGCAAACGCAGACGGGAGCTGCACCAACGATCCAGACCGAAGACGCGACATTGACGACATCAACCGTGCAAACAACGCTGGCCAAGCCGCTGGTGGTGAGCCAGACGGAGCCGGTGGGCATACGTCTCGACTTCGATCTTTACAAGTCAATCCAGGTGGACAGCAACGGCCAGATCACCGGTGTGGTGACGCCGACTCTGAATGTGAAGGCCGTCGCGCCGAGCGATCCGGGTGGTTATATCGATGAGTTTGTCGCAGCAGTCGTGTCTGTTGACCAGACGGGACAGTCCTTTGTGATCCAGGGCCCGCATGGCCGCAACTTTACCGTTCAGGTGAATGGCCAGACGGAATGGGACGGCAACGAAGGGTTGAGCGATCTGACGACGAGCAGCATTGTGCAGATCTCCGGCACCATTGACCGCGCAGACTCGACCATCGATGCGGATGAGGTCGCGATTCTTTCGCAAAACGGCTTCTATGCTGCCGGCCAGGTGACTTATGTGCAGCCATCGTCGGGGACTGCAAGCGATTTTGACCTGTATGTGCGCGGGTTGTTGCCGACCACTACCGGCCTGACGCTTGGGCAGATTGCACAGGTAAACCTGACAGGCAGTGAGAAGTTCTTCATCTACTGGATGCACAATCCGCTGACGGAATACCTGTTTAATTCGGCGACTCTGGTTCCGGGCCAGCATGTGGCGATTGGCGGACCGGCGAGCGGGGCGACGAATCCGCAGGCTGTGACTTGCAATCGAGTGGTGCTGCGCCATTGGGGATACAACGGCACAATTGTTGCGGACAGCATCAACAACAACGGAAGCTTCCAGATGAACGTGACCGGATTTGCCGGGCTACTGGTGCCTGGAACGGTGACGGTCTATGTTGGCGGGCCAACGCAGTACCGCGATGGGCTGAGCGGCCTGAGTGACCTGAACACCAGCATGCATATCCGCGTCGTCGGGTTGCTGTTAAAGGACCAGTCGTCAGGGCAACTGATACTGCTGGCGCACTACGTGGACGAGTTGCAGTAGTCGTCCACTTCCCTCCGCCCACAAACTGCCGAAGTGTGGTCTGCCCGAGCCGCAGACCCGCTTCGGCAGTGCCGTTTCAGAGGCCGGGTTTCGTGGGAGGCGAGTGCAAGGCAAGACGCGCCGCCCGCTATACTGGCAGCAGGAGCGGCACGAGTGCATCTGGAACGCATTTTAGATACGACGCAAGCGACGGTTGCCGCGCGCAAGCGGACGGTTCCCCTGAAGGAACTGGAAGTTCGCGCGGCGCGACACACGCCGCGAGGGTTTGTGCGCGCACTGCGGGAGCGGTCGGCGGTAGCGCCGGCGATGATTACCGAGCTCAAGAAAGCGTCGCCGTCGAAGGGATTGATTCGCCCGGATTTTGACGTGGCGGCGCTGGCGAATTCGCTGAAGGCTGGCGGCGCGACGGCGCTCTCAGTACTGACGGACGAGCCGTATTTTCAGGGCAGCCTGCGGAATCTGGAGATCGCTTCAGAACAGACGGGACTTCCCTGCCTGTGCAAAGACTTCATTGTGGACGAGCACCAGATTGTGGAGGCGCGGGCGCATGGTGCGGACGCGATTCTGCTGATTGCTGCGGCGCTTGAAGACGCAGAGATCGCGCGCTTCGCCAGCTTTGCGCATGAGTGGAAGCTGGATGTGCTGTGCGAGGTGCATACGGACGAAGAGCTAGCGCGGGTGCTTGCGCTCAATGCCGGATGCGACGCGTATGGCGTGAACAACCGGAACCTGAGCACGTTTGAGGTAAGTCTGGAAACATCTCTGCGACTGATCGACAAGCTGCCGGCGGGCGCGGTGCGCGTGGCGGAGAGTGGGATTCATACGGCGGAGCACCTGGGGATGCTGCGAACGGCGGGGTTTGATGCATTTCTGGTAGGAGAGTCGCTGATGCGGCATGCCGATCCAGGAGCCGCGTTGCGGGATTTGCTGGCGCCTTTGCTTGCAACGACGGAGAAGGTTGCGCCATGTGGGTGAAGGTGTGTGCGAATACGTCGCTCGAAGATGCGCAGATGGCGGTCGACGCAGGCGCGGACGCGGTGGGATTTGTGTTTGCCGAGAGCGCGCGGCGGGTGACGGTGGAACAGGTGGCGGAGATTGCTCCGCGACTGCCGGAGGCGATCGAGAAGATCGGAGTTTTTGTGGATGCGGGGCTGGATGAGTTGACGGCGGCAATTGAGGCGTGCGGGCTGACCGGCGTACAACTGCATTCGACAAGTGACCCGGAGATTGGGGCACGGCTGCGCGAGCGGTATGCACCGGAGCGGCTGAAGATTCTGAAGGTGATTCATTTCCAGCAGGGGCTTGAAGCGGAGCTACGCGCGGCCGAGGCCGATGGGGCGATTGACGGCGTGCTGGTGGATTCGCGCACGGCGACGATGCCGGGAGGGACGGGGATTCGCTTTGACTGGACGGCGGCGCGCGGAAACTTTGCGGGGTCGCGGTTGAAGTTGGTTGCGGCGGGTGGCCTGAATCCTGAGAACGTGGGTGAGGCCATTGCGACGCTGCGGCCGTGGGGCGTGGATGTGGCGAGCGGCGTGGAGGAGCGTCCGGGCAAAAAGGATGCGGCGAAAGTGCGGGCCTTTATTGAGAACGCAAGGATCGCGGCGCGGAAACTGGATTTGGACGCGAAGATTGAGGTCTGAAGAAATCAGTTGCTGTTTTTCTGACTTTGCATGTATCTTTTAAATCAAGATGGCACACGGAACCTTCCAGTTTTTCGCCTTTACCTACCGCTATTGGTATCCAATAGCGGCTCTGGCGGACGGTCCCGTGCACATCTGAAGGATTCAGGGAAAAAGCAGAACTTTCAGATTAAGACGAACTTCCACAAGAGCCGCGGCCACAAAGGTCGCGGCTTTTGATTGCTTGATAATGACGGCGTGCGAGAAAGGAAACGATGGTGAGCGGCACTGAGACTCACGGTATTGAGACTCGTCGAGAAGCGGCAGCGCCGAAGCAGCGCGTGGGACGCTTTGGCGTGTACGGCGGACGCTACGTTCCCGAGACGCTGGTGGCGGCGCTCGACGAACTGGACCAGGCCTACAACGAAGCGAAGGCCGATCCGGAGTTTCAGGCCAGGCTGGATTTGCTGCTGCGGGACTACGCGGGAAGGCCGACTCCGCTGTACTTTGCCGAGCGGCTGAGCGAGGCGCTGGGCGGCGCGAAGATTTACCTGAAGCGCGAAGACCTGCTGCACACGGGCGCGCACAAGATCAACAACTGCCTGGGACAGGGGCTGCTGGCGCAGCGCATGGGCAAGCATCGCATTATTGCCGAAACGGGCGCTGGCCAGCACGGAGTGGCCACGGCGACAGTGTGCGCGCTGCTGGGCATGGAGTGCGTGGTCTACATGGGCGAAGAGGACATGCGGCGGCAGGAG
>JASHUR010000043.1 GCA_030039895.1 Acidobacteriaceae bacterium
CTTTACGTAGAGCACGCGAGCCAGCAGCGCTCCAGCCTGGGCAACAAGAAAGCGCCCCGGCTCGAGCAGCAGCTGTATGCTGTCCAGACCGGAGACTGCCTGGCGAAGCACCGCTGCATACTGCTGGATCTTTTCTTCAGGGTGAAAGGGAAGGTTGAGGTGGTATTCAATGCCGAGTCCACCGCCGGCATCGAGGAAGCGAATGGGCAGACCATCATGGCGCAGTTGTTTGATGAGAGCAGCCACGCGGGAAGCAGCGGCTCCGAAGGGATCTGCGGTGCGTATTTGTGAGCCAATGTGGACGCTCACTCCGGCTGGCTCAATAGAGCGGCTTTTCGCCGCACGGCGGTAGACAGCGCGAGCGCCCAGAATATTGATTCCGAACTTGTGCTCGCGCAGGCCGGTTGAGATGTAAGGGTGTGTCTCGGCAAAAACGTCAGGATTCACGCGCATGGCGATACGGGCACGTTTGTGGAGTTTGGCGGCACGCTCGGCGAGCAAGTCTAGCTCCCCCTCGCTCTCGACGTTGAAGAGCAGGATGCCGGAACGAAGAGCAAGGTCGATTTCAGGCGCGGTCTTGCCAACCCCGGAGAAGACGACACGCGCGGCAGCATCTTTGCTGACGGCGAGAACGCGCTCCAGTTCGCCGCCGGAGACAATGTCCAAACCTGCTCCTTCCCGGTCAAGCATCTTAAGGATGGCGAGCGCAGAGTTAGCTTTGACGGCATAGCAGACAATATGTGGCTGTCCGGCGAAGGCCTGCGTGAAGAGGCCGAGCCGGTAACGGATGTGGTCGGCTGAGTAGACGTAGAGCGGCGTCCCGTATTTTTGGGCGAGCGCGTCGAGAGCGACGTCGCCGCATGAGAGCGCGGATTGCTTGCCGGATGAGACAAATGGACGAACGGGAAACAAGTGGCCTCAGTGAAAGAGTGAATTGTATTGAGGTTAACAGGGCCAGCAGACTTGGCAAACGTACTTCTGTGGCCCGCGTATCTCCACTCAGACCGTCAAGCTCAGGTTGATCATTGCTTGCTGCTGAAGTCTGCCACACCTATCTGGAGCACCGTCTTGCCTCCGGGAACGGGTCTCGACGGCCATGCTCCATACACACGATTGCCCCAGGCCGCAAGCCCCAGATAGTCCCCCATGAACACTCCTTCCGGGTTAAACGGCTGGCTGGTCCATGCGTAATTTGCAAAGGTGCTGCCTCCGTCGTCCGAGCGCGCCAGTACGACGATCTGGGTTCGGTTCCTCGGATCTTCGCGGCGATCGTAAAATACCACGTTCACTGCGCCCGACGCAGGATCCACCGCCAGCCATTGGAAAAAATGCTCCGCGCCATCATGAACCGGATCGTTGTTTACTTTGATTGGCGCACTCCAGTGCCGCCCGTGATCCCGGGAAACGATAAGGAAGATGTCCACTTCGCCATTCCGATAGTCGCTCCACGTTACATAGATCGGCCCACCCTTTGCTCCGCCGCGCGGATCAAGAGCGATCTGCGGAAAGCCGTTGGCACGGTCCATGCCTTCGATGGCAAACATTGTAGGCGCGGTTTCCACGATGTTCCGTGTCCGCGAGAATGTCCGTCCCCCATCCTTCGACTCAGTAAAGACAATGTGATTGTTCAGCGCCCAAACCGCATAGAGCGTTCCATCGGGGCCTACCGCTCCATCGAAACCTTCCACCGCGCCGTTGTCATCGCGCGGCAGCCCGCGCACTTGGGAGATTTCAATCGGCTGCGACCAGCTCAGGCCGTCATCCGTAGACCGTGAAAACAGCATCCGCGAGTCGGTCAACGTCCAGCGTGTCCACCCCATATACAGGTTCCCCGCATATTTGCTCTTCGACGTATCCGCCACGATGTAAGGCTTGTCCTCAAAGGGAATCCCGGGCTTCGTAGGTTGGGCGATCACCGTGCGTAACTCCGGCTCCCATGTCTTGCCGCCGTCCAGCGACCGCCGCACAAAGATGCCGTTACGCGTGGCTCCATGTCCCCAGTAGTTAAAGGTGCCCAACCGGTCAAACGCGATGCAGCTGATAAAGGCGTGTCCTTTATTGTCGAACACTGTGGAAACGTCCCCGGAAATCCTGTATTCCTTCGGAGCTACGCCGGCGGCCAGCTCCCAGGTGCGTCCACCGTCCTCGGAATACGCAGCATTCGCATTATCCTGAAACACCACCACCACGTGCTTCGGATTCAACGGATTCACCGACACTCCCGGCTCGGTAAACGGGCCGGGCTTCGGCGTCAGGTCGGTGACAGCCGCCCCCGGCGGCTTTGGCAGGATTGTCTGGGACTTAGCGTGGGCGCCGATGGTAGTCACAAATACTGCGAGCAGTAAATGGCAGTACATCTCAATTCGTTTCAATTCGGCGGAGTCTCCTCTTCAGAACAGGTTCGATGGAATTGTACAGTCTTCCGGCGGTGTTGTGAGAGCAACGCTGTATCGCGGTCGAGGCGCACAGTACCATCGCGCGTATGCGGAAAGCTTAGACTGCTCGCGCAGAACTAGCGCGCGGTCTTCAGAGGTTCGCTTGAAATGGCCACCCGTTCGACAATTTCCACGTTAAAGCCCTGGAGCGCGGGAACATGAGTGGGAGTGTTCGAGAGCAGTCGGATTTTATGGATACCGAGATCGGCGAGGATCTGGCCGCCAAGGCCGACCTGGCGCAGGATGCGCTGGTGGCGATCGGCCTCGCGCACCTGGGCCTGGCGATGGAAGAGGATGCGGTGGGGCTCGACAGTACGGTCGATGTCGAACCCACGGCTGGTGTTGTGCAGATAAACGAGCGCTCCACGGCCGGCCTCGGCGATCTGCCGGAGTGACTGTTGCACGAGGTGATGGCAGTCGCAGATGGTTCCGGAGAAAACGTCTCCGGCAAGGCAGTGAGAATGAACGCGAACGAGAACAGGTTCGTCTCCGGAAGCAACGTCGCCTTTTACCAGCGCGAGATGGCTTTCACCGCCGTTGACTTCGCTCTCATAGGCAATCGCGCGAAACTCTCCGTAGGGAGTGGGGAGCAGGCTCTCCGCAACGCGAAAGATGTAGCGCTCATTCTGGAGCCGGTAACGGATAAGCTCGGCAACGGTGAGCATTTTAAGACCGTGCTGCTCGCAGAACCTGGTGAGGTCAGGCACGCGAGCCATGGTGCCGTCATCATTCATAATTTCGCAGATGACGCCGGCCGGGATAAGTCCTGCCATGCGGGCCAGATCGACGGAAGCCTCTGTTTGCCCGGCTCGCACCAGAACACCGCCGCGCCTGGCGCGGAGAGGGAAGACATGACCGGGACGCGCGAGATCATGCGCAGTGGAGCGTGCGTCGATAGCAACGCGGATGGTATGGGAGCGGTCAGCGGCGGAGATTCCTGTAGTGACGCCCTCGCGGGCCTCGATGGTCTCAGTAAATGCGGTTCCGAAGCGCGAGGAGTTTTGCTGGGTCATAGGCCCAAGGCGGAGGTAGTCGGCGCGTTCCTCGGTAAGCGTGAGGCAAACAAGACCGCGACCGAAACGGGCCATGAAATTGATGGCTTCTGGGGTAACGAATTCGGCGGCCAGAGTAAGGTCACCCTCGTTCTCGCGGTCCTCATCGTCGACTACTACGATCATGCGCCCGGCTCGAATCTCGTCGAGCGCCGCCGGGACGCCGATAAAGGCGGAATTATACATAGCTCTATTCTCCGCCAGTTTTGCTATTGTGACGAGCGGTTTGCGTGGACTAAGGCCATGGCTGAAAGCATAGAGTGACGGAAACATTCAGTTGAAGAGGCTGCGGCAGGCCGTGCCGGCTATCAGCCACCGAGTGTCCCGGCTGCCAAAATGCACGGGCGAGGGGTTATCTTCAATGATACCCGCGTGCGCTGTGCGCGAAGGATTGTGCGTTCTGTCACTTCAAAACAATGTTTTAAGGGCATAGAATCCAGCACGGCTTAGAATTCCTTCCCCACAAGGAGTTTGCCATGCTGATCCGTTTTTTGGCTGTAATTCCGATGGCCGCTCTGCTGGGAGCGGCTCCGTATCTACTGCAACAGCCTGGCCCCCAACAGGCTGGTTCGCAGGCGGCTGGCCAACAGGAGGCAGTGGAATTCGGTGTTCCTGCGAATATCTCGTCTGAAGCCAATCCTGTCCGTCCAACGTCGGCAGGCATGGCTCTGGCGCAGAGGATGTATGGGTATGACTGCGCGATGTGCCATGGAAAAGATGGCAGTGGTAAGGGCGATATGGCGGCCACTCTGAAGACTCCCGTGAAGGACTGGCGTGATCCGGCAACTTTGAAAGGGCTGACAGACGGCGACCTGTTCTACATGATCAAGAAGGGCAAAGGCGACATGCCGGGCGAGGAGGGCCGCCAAAATGACGAGGGCCTCTGGAACACGGTGACGCTGGTGCGGTCGTTCGCAAAGAAATAGGTGGGACGCGTTTTTGTTTTGGTCCTGTGAGGCACGGACGCAGCGCGGCAATTGTTGACCACCGATGGCCGCGCCTTTATTATGAGGGAGTAGTAAGAGCACTCAAGGCAGCGTTCTGCTGCCTTTGTTTTGCCCCCTCGTTCAATGGTAGGACAGCTGACTCTGGATCAGCATATCGGGGTTCGAATCCCTGGGGGGCAGCCACCGAAAGCATGGCATGTTGCTCGATAATTCCTAGATTGGGCTCCCGAGTCGCCCTGGTGCACACTCCACAAATAATTGAATATAAATATGTTATTCGATATTCTGGCTATTGGTCAGCTTGTGGACGTACGTGTTTCTTCGACCGAACGGGATGCTTCATATCGAAACGGCGCGTGTAGAGCCGTTCATCTGCATTTCAGCGAGCAGCGTCTCGGTAATTACTTGCCGTGTTCAATCGATGCCGAGCTTATGCTGCATCTGCTCCAGAGTGACACCTTTCGTCTCTGGGTAAACGAAGAGCACGATGAAGAACTGCAGGGCCATCATCGACGCGAAGAAGACAAACGGCGCGGCGTTAGAATGTTCGGCAACAATTGGGAAGAGCAGCGAAAGAGTAGCGTTCATGATCCAGTGCGAAGAGCTGCCCAGGCTTTGGCCTTTAGAGCGGACGCGGGTTGGAAAGACTTCACTCAGATAGACCCAGATGACAGCGCCCTGCGAGATGGCAAAGAAGAAAATAAATCCTATGAGATACCAGATCAGCATGGACTGGCCGCGCTGCGCGTGGAATATCTCGGCAACTCCGGCGAGCGAAACAGCAGTGCCGACGGACCCGATCAGCAAGAGCGTCTTGCGTCCGATCTTGTCGATGACGGACATGGCGAGCAGAGTCGCAACCAGATTCATGGCGCCCACCAGCACCGCCTGCTTGTCTCCGGAGAGCTTGCTGAATCCCGCATCGTTAAAGATGGAGGGCAGGTAGTACAGGATGGCGTTGATGCCTGAGAGCTGGTTGAACAGACCAATTGTTACGGCAAGGAAGATAGGCAGACCGTATTTTTTCTGAAAGAGCGGCTCCTTCCGGCTGGAGCGTTCGAGGTGAATGGAGGCAATGATCTCCTGCAGCTCTTCTTCCGTATTGGGTGTGCCCATCATCTGCAGCACTTGGCGCGCCTCTTCGATGCGGCTCTGGGTAACCAGCCAGCGCGAGCTGCGTGGAATGGCGAACAGGAGCACAAGAAATAACCCCGCGGGAATGGAAGCGATGCCGAGCTGCCAGCGCCACTGTGTGGGTCCGGCGTTCACGGTTGCGATGACGTAGTTGGATGCATAAGCCAGCAGAATGCCGATGACGATGTTGATCTGAAAGAGGCCAACCAGGCGTCCGCGCCATTTGGCGGGCGCGAGCTCGGCGATATAGACCGGGCCGAGGACTGACGAGCCTCCGATACCGAGACCACCGAGGAAACGGAAAGCAACCAGCGTCGGCCAGTTCCACGCAAAAGCGCACCCAATCGATGAGATCAGATACAGCATGGCCATGATGCGGAGGGCTTGCCGCGGTCCGATCTTCTGGCCGAGCTCGCCGGACGACATTGCGCCAACAACTGCGCCAATGACTGCAATGGAGACTGTGAGGCCAAGATTGAAAGGCGAGAGGTGATACACCTCGCCAAGCTGCTGTGTGGTTCCGGAAATGACGGCTGTATCAAACCCAAAGAGGAAGCCGCCGAGGGCGCCAACCAGCGAGCCTTTGGCCAGGTAGTAATTTAAGCGCATGCGTTGACGTCCTTTAAGAAGATCGCAGTATGGTGTGTTGCACCCTGGAGCGGTCAGCCAAGGCTGCTTTCTGCAAAGGGAAGAATACACGCTCCAAGCAATCCTGCGTCGGGGCCGAGCTCAGCGGGCAGCACATGGGTGGTGCCGCCCGGATTGCGGGTGGCCAGCGGACTGCCGGGAGCTGTGAACCGGTAAACGTAGCTGCGTTGGTAGAGTTCCTTGAAGATAGTGTCCTTCATCAGATGCCAGGCCTGAGCAAGACCTCCGCCAACCACATAGAGCGGGAGGTTCAGCGTATTGACCAGCGCGGCCAGGCTAATGCCGAGCGCACGCCCTGCATCCACAAAGATCTGCTTCGCGTCCATGTTTCCCTGATCGGCGGCGTCGGCCAGAGAGTGTGCCGTCCACGTACTGCCTGCGAGCGCGGGTGCGGTTCCGGTGGCTATGCGATGATTCGCTGCACGCACCACAGCAGTTGCCGACGCGTACATCTCAAGGCAGCCATAGCTGCCGCATGGACAGGGTATCCCGTCAGGATAGATGGTTGCGTGTCCGGCTTCACCGGCCATACCTGCCGCTCCATCCCACACCTTTCCGTTGAGGATGATGCCGTTACCCACCCCAGTACCAAGGGTGAGCATGCAAAGCGAGTCAAGATGCATGGAGCGCCCGCTGCCGAGGATCGCTTCGGCGAGAGCGGCGACATTGGCATCGCTCTCCAGGACTACGGACCGGTTCAGGCGCGATTCAATGGCGGCGCGCAAGTCAAAACCGTCCCATCCGGTCAGGTTCGGCGGATTGTGCAGGACTCCTGCGGGCAGCTCAAGCGGGCCGGGGGTTCCTACGCCAACCCCGGTGAGTTCGTGCGCGGCGGAATAGCGCGACTCCAGGGTTCGTATAGCGGTACACATGTCGTCAACGACGGCTTCGCGGCCGGCAGCAAGGCGCGTAGGAAGCAGGATGGTCTCCAGAAGACCGTCATCGTGCGTAAAAGCTGCGATGCGAAGGTTGGTGCCGCCGAGGTCAACTCCAATGGAATACTTCTTGATTTTCATGTCTTTGTCCCGTACGACTATACAAGATTGAACTGCGCGATGGGAACGATATCACAGCACCCCGGAAAGTCGATTGCTCTTTGCACTCATCAAGGTAGAGTTCTGGTTTCGCCTTCGCGAAGAGGATCGATAGCGGAACGGATTCCAGCAGTCTCAGCTGCCTGAAGCAGACGCGGCAAAGGCTCTTCCATAGGTTCTTCTGAGAGCGAAAAGGTTCCATAGTGCATAGGAATAAGGCGCTGCGCGTTGAGGTCAAGGAAGGCGCGCACCGCATCTTCAGGACTCATGTGTACGCGCAGGAAGCCTTCTGGTTTATAGGCGCCGATGGGAACCAGTGCAATCTTGGGCGCCAGGCGGTCTCGTATCTCAGCAAAGCCCGGGAAGTACCCGGTATCTCCGACGTGGTAGACAGAATACGGGCCGTAGCGCAGGACGTACCCGCCGTAGCCACGATGTGTGTCGTTGAAGACGCGAGCGCCCCAGTGCTGTGCAGGCGTTGCAGTGACTTCAACCCTGTCGATTTGGGTGGACTGCCACCATGCGAGAGAGCGGACCTCGGAGAAGCCGAGCCTGCTGACGATATCTTCGACATTCGGCGGAACGATGACGAGGGGCGGCGCGGCTTTGAGCCTCAGGTTGTGGCGCAGAATCCTTCGCAGCGACGGCAGGTTAAGGTGGTCCATGTGCGCGTGAGTGAGCAGCACAGCGTGGATGGGCGGGAGATGGCGTACGCGCACGCCCGGGCGGCGGAAGCGGTGAATAAGAACCAGCCAGTATGCGAAGTTGGGGTCAATCAGGATATTGCGCCCGCCGAGTTGCAAAAGAAATGAGGCGTGGCCGATGAAGGTGATTCCAAGCTGGTCTTGAGTGGCAATGACAGGCCGGAGTTGCGGTCCGACCGCTGGACGAAACGCTGACTTGGCAACGAGCTTGAGGGCGTAGCTAATGCGGGGCCGGGAACGTTTGCGAGGCAATGCAGTCTCCGACAATATGGATGCCGGAGACTGCGGGAAGGTTCATTGATATAGGGTTTAAGCGGTGTTGGCCGCTTTTACTGTGCAGTAGGGGCCGTTTCCGTCGCCTGGAAACCAATTTTGTTGTGGGTGCCGTCACAGAAAGGCTTGTTCGCAGACGCTCCACAGCGGCACAGCGAGATAGCTGGCTTGCCCGTAAGGTCCCATTCGCCTCCATTGGCATCGAGCAGCTTTACGGGGCCCTCTACACGATACGGACCGTTGGGACGCACAGTGATTTTCACTTCATTTTCAGACACGAATTGCTCCTTCGAAGAATATGAATGGTAGCCGTTGCAGTCGAGTTTATCAGTCGAAGCCTAAGGCTGGTCGAGTGTGACAGATGGATGCGGGCGCGCGCGGAAGAGAAGATACAGCGGAACACCGGCGAGGATGGCGATGGTTCCGATGACGGAGTTCTTCAGATTCTCGATGTAGGAGTAGTAGAGCAGCACCGCGGCTGCGGCCACAAACAGGATGGGGACGACGGGATATCCCCAGACTCGGTAGGTCTTCGAGGAAGTCTCTTTGCGGCGATAGTAGAAGATGGTGGTGGACGTGATCATGTAGAAGAGCCACTCGGAGAAGATGGCCAACTCGAAGAGTTGCTGGAAGCGGCCCACGGCGAGCAGAAGTCCGGTGGTAAGCAGGGCCTGCACAACCAGCGAAGTCGAAGGGCTTTGAAAGCGCGAATGAATATCGCCCATGCGGCGGAAGAACAGTCCATCGCGGGCGGCGGCAAAGGGAACACGCGCGCCGGACATGACGGTTCCATTGAGTGTGACAAAGATGCTGAGGGCCATGACGCCGGAAACCAGCGCGGCGCCCCAGGGGCCGGTGACTGCTCCAAGCGCCGCGACCGCTGGCCGGGGTGATGCGGCGATCTGCGCCGCAGGCAGAATGTACTGAATTGCGGCGTTGGTCGCCATGTACAGAACACCGACAATTCCGAGTCCTGCGATGAGAGCGATGGGCAAATTGCGCTGTGGGTCGCGTACTTCGCCGGAGACCATGGTGAGGTCGTTCCAGCCGTCGTAGGCCCATAGGGCGGCGATCAACGCAATCATAAATCCGCTGAAGCCGCCATGCGCATGGGTATAGATGGTGCGAAAGTTGCTCCAGTGTCCCGCAGCGGCAAAGCAAAAGCCCGCGATGACAAGAATGAGGATGGCCTTTAGCCAAGTAAAGACAAGCTGAAAGTCGCCAGCCTTTTTGATGCCGAGATAGTTCAACCCTGTGATAAGCCAAGTGACAGCAATGGCAAAAAGCTGTCCCCAGGCGACTGTAAAGGGCACATGGAACGCGGGACGGTTGAGCCATGACAGTGAGTGAAAGATGGCGAGCGTGCGGGCCAGCCCCATAGTGACGCTGGCAATGGAAGCAGGCTTGGCCACAGCGAACCACGTCCACATATAGAGAAACGCGGTGAGGTCGCCGTAGGCTCCGCGCAGGTAGACATACTCGCCGCCGGTATACGGCATAATCGCGCTAAGCTCGGCGTAGGTCATTGCGCCAAACAGCGAGAGCAGGCCGCCAGTGATCCAGGCGAGGTAAACAAGGCCGGATGAGCCCGTGGCCCGCATCATTTCATACGGAACAAGAAAGATGCCGCTGCCGATCAGGGTTCCGACAACGATGGCCGTGGCATGGGAAGCGCCGAGCACACGAGGCAGCTCGAAGGCGGTCGTTCGAGACGGCGTTTGGGCGGCGCTGCTCAATGCGGATCGGCTCCGGGAGAGTGTGTGGTCTTTCTAGCCTATCCCATGATCCGGCCGCGAAAGGGAAGTTCTGGTAGCAAAGTGACAGCCCGGGCCTCAGCGGTAAAACTTTAAGTCGTTCCAGTCGGAGGCGT
>JASHUR010000044.1 GCA_030039895.1 Acidobacteriaceae bacterium
AAAACGAGAAGGACCACCCCGAAGTTGCACCGTCTCAGTTTGAGATCAACTACGGCTACGGCGAGGTCGTCGCTGCGGCCGACCAGATTCAGCTCTACAAGCTCATCTGCCGCCAGGTGGCCACAAAGATGGGCATGACTGCAAGCTTCCTGCCCAAACCTGTCGTCGGCGTCAACGGCAGCGGCATGCATACCAACATCTCCATAAGCAAAGGCGGCAAAAACATCTTCTGGGACCCTAAGGGCGAGGAAAAGCTCTCCAGCTTCGCTTGGGAGTTCGTCGATCGCGTCCTGACTCACGGCAACGACATCTGCCTGCTGCTCAACTCCAGCGTCAACGCCTATCGCCGTCTCGATCCGCACTTCGAAGCGCCTAACCAGCTCAATGCTTCAGCGGTCAACCGTGGCGCCATGGTGCGCGTGCCCATCGGCAACGAGAAGTCGTCGCGCATTGAGGTGCGCTCTGTGGCTCCGGACGCGAACCCCTACCTCGTCATGTACTCGATCTTCCGCTCGGGCATTGAAGGCCAAACCGCCAAGATCGCCAACCTGCGTCAGGCCGAGCGCTATCTGCCGGACAACATCTACACCGCGCTTGAAAACTTCCGCAACTCCGCTTGGACCACAAAACTGCTCGGCGAGGATGTAAAGGCGCGCTTTGCCGACCTCAAGCAGGCCTCGGCGGACCGCTGCCCCCGCCTGCTCGGCACCGTTGTCAAGCCTTCGGAAGTCCAGTTCCACCACGAGGTCTACAATCAGTTCCTCTGGAACCAGTTCTAACTGGCCGCACGACAACAACGCCCCGGATCATCCCATCGATTCGGGGCGTTTTTATCTCTTCTGCCCGGCTTCGTCTTCATCGTATCCTGCCGGACGCGGCTTCTATCTATGCCGGGAGCCCCTCGTCCATCCACGCCTTGAACGTCTTCACACGGTCCTCCGTCCACGGAGCATCAGGCGGCATCGAGCCGTTCGATACAGCGTCGTAAACCGCCTGCGCGTTGGCTGCTACACGCATCCATGCTGGATCATCCAGCAGCACGCCATCTGCAGCCATGCACTTCACATCGCCCTCGCGGAACATCGGAAGAATGTCCATCGCAAAACTCAAAGCCATTGGGAAACCTCCTCGAAGCCTCAGAAGATACCGTATCCTGCGCGCCTTAATCCGGTCGAACTTTCCTTCTGCCCAGCTCAACGGCTCCAGATCAACTCCCCGACCCGGAGCACTCTCCATGCGCGCTCTTTACTGGACGTGCACACCCGCCGGAATCACGGCAACCGACACCTGAAACTGACTCCAGCTTGTCAGGCGGACGTTCTTTTTCAGTTGGATCAGAGTTCCGGAGCTCGAGTCCTTTATCGAACTGGTCACCGTGAGCCCAGGAACGATTTGCGGCGTTGGCGTGCCAAACTGCGGACCTCCAGTGTCGTTAGGGCCGCTGACCTTTTGATTGGTATTCGCGTTCATGATAACTGAGTTCGGAGTTCCCGGTATCGTATCGAACAGCAGGTCGGACTGATGTCCACTGCTTCCGCCATACGACGACTCCAGCCTCACAACACGAACGATAGTCACCTTCACGGGAACCTCCGCGCCACCGTTGAGGTGGAGCTTGTCGATGGTCAACACCATGATCGAGTCACCGTGATGCTCAGAGGGTGTCGCAGAATCCACATGGCCCTCGAGGATCGAACCAAGCGGAATCACCTGTCCGGTATTCAAGGTTGCCGGAGTCACCGTCTTCAGCGTGAACTTTTCACCCGGCTTCGCATCCTTGGAGTCAATCGTCTTCTGCATATCCGCGAGAAGAGCAGCCATCTGGATCGGGCCGGTATTTCCATCCTGACCATAGGCTGGTCGCGCCAAAGGAAGCAGCGTGGTCACAAGAACCGTCATGAGCGCCGCTGACAATATCTTGTTGCGTTGAATCAATCCCCGAATCCTTTCTCGACCGGGCAATTCAAGCGTATTGGGGCCGTTCACCTTTCGATTCGCAACTCTAAAGATACATCGAACAGGCCCGCGTGCGTAGATTTCCGGCTCCGTCACAAGTCCTGCTACCCGCATTTACTGGCGAACACAAGCAAAAAGCCCCGGATCATCTTCGCGAGGTCCGGGGCTTTCTGTTTTGCTCCTTGTTCCTATTTCGTATTCAAGCCCTTCGGTATTACCGCCACAGCGACCTGTAGCTGGTTCTCGCTCGATAAGCTTACGTTGTCCCGTTCCTGCGTCAGTGTCCCCGAGTTCTGCTCGTTTTGAGAGTTGGACACCGTAAGCCCCGGTACCGGATGCGGCCCCGACGACGAGCCCTGGCTCCCGAGCGAGCTATTCATCATCGAGGAATCAGTTTTGCTGTTCTCAAAAGGCCCGGTGTTTTGCCCGCCGCCATTCCCAAGCGCAGTTTCAAACGATGACACCTGCATAATGACCGCTTTTACGGGAATCTCGTTACCGTTCGTCAGCTTGAGCTTGTCGATCGTCAAGACCAGCGTTGCATTGCCGTGATGCTCGGATTTGGTTGCCGAGTCAACTTGTCCCTCAAGTACCGAACCCGCAGGCACCGCTGTCCCATCGTTCAGCGTTGTGCTCGTAACCACCTTGGCTGTGAACTTGTCTCCCGGCTTCGCTTTCTTCGAGTCGACTCCTTTTTCAACATTGGCCACCACAACGGTCATTTGGACATTCACTGGCACTCTTATCTGCTCCTGACCATAGCTCGGCTGCGCAAAAGCAAGCATGCCGGTCGCAAGCGCGGCGAAAAGTGCTCCGGACCAGGCCCATTGTTTCGTCATCATCTTCAATTCCTTTCTCTGGCTGTAAATTCGAATGGTCAGCGAACCGGCCGATTTGCTGCTCGCTCGGCTCCCGCACTCTAGAATACCCCTTTAGAGGTGTGACGTATCCTAACGCGCTTTGTGCGCCGGCTCTGCCATGTTCCCGCTGCGGTTGAACTTCACTCACACCTTCTTTGGGTCAAATGCAAAACGCGCAGCCCTCAGGCTGCGCGTCGTATCCTCACAATTCTCTACCGCCCATAAAACGCAGAATTCTTCGTTGCGAAGGCCGCCCACTTTTCGGGTAGATCGTCCGCAGCGTAAATCGCAGATACCGGGCAGACTGGCACGCACGCCCCGCAATCAATGCACTCTACCGGATCAATGAAAAGCTGTTCCGAATCGCCAAATTTAGCCTCATCTTTCTTCGGGTGAATGCAGTCCACCGGACACGCATCCACGCAGGCCGTATCCTTGGTGCCAATGCAGGGTTCAGCGATCACATATGCCATAGCTCAGATCCTCTTTGAATTTGTGTGGTCTTAAACACGATAATTGTACCGCGATCAGGCTCCGCGCAATCGTAACTCAGATCACTCGACTTAAACGCCGCTCATAACCTCTGCCGGGGACTGGACAGAATCGCAATGAAACCGTTTACTTAACGTGAAAACAATTCGAGGTCTGTATGCGCTTCTCTCTTGCAAAACCATCCTTCGCTCTCCTGGCAGCAAGCCTTGTCCTTCCTTTCGCAGCCGCGCAAACAACCCCTTCAATTACTCTCACAATCCACGCCGATCAAATCAAGGCCCACGCCAGCCCCCTGCTCCACGGCCTAATGACTGAGGAGATCAACCACTCCTACGACGGCGGCCTCTATGCCGAGCTCATCAGCAACAGCGCCATGCACCCCAACGATTCTTGGGGAGCCGCAATTCCCGACTGGCTTCCCGTCGAACTTGGCGACTCAATCGCATCCTTTACATCGGACAAGACTACTGGCCCCAGCGCCGCGCTTCCCTTCAGTCTCAAGCTCACCGTCACGCGCGCCTCTGCCTCCGCGCCCGCAGGCATAACAAACGGCGGATATTGGGGAATTCCGGTCAGCCCCTCCACCACCTACCGCGGTTCCTTCTACGCCAAATCCAGCGATTCCAGCGGCCCAATTCACATCGCGCTCGTCAACAACAACACTGGTTTTGAGGCCGCCCACGCCGACGTCCCTGCGCTGACCGGCGCCTGGAAGCAGTACCATTTCACGCTGGTTTCGGCAGCCGAGACCACTTCCTCGCATTACCGCCTCGAAATCACCACTTCCCGCCCCGGAACTCTCTGGTTCTCGCTCATCACTCTCTTTCCTCCCACCTACGACGACCGCCCCAACGGCAATCGCATTGATCTCATGAAAATGCTCGCCGCCATGCACCCCACTTTCCTGCGCTTTCCCGGCGGCAACTACCTCGAAGGCAACACCATCGATCAGCGGTTCCAGTGGAAGAAGACCATCGGTCCGCTCGTCGACCGTCCCACTCATCTCAGCCCCTGGGGATACCGCTCCTCAGACGGCCTCGGCCTGCTTGAATTCCTTGAGTGGTGTGAAGACCTGCACATGCAGCCCGTCCTCGCCGTCTACGCTGGATACTCACTCCGCGGACAGCACGTCGCGCCCGGGCCTGATCTTGTCCCTTATGTCAACAGCGCGCTCGATGAGATCCAGTACGTCACCGGAAGCACCTCCACCAAATGGGGGGCCGAGCGTGCCCGTGACGGCCATCCCGCGCCCTTCGCCCTCAAATACGTCGAAATCGGCAATGAAGATTGGTTCGACAAATCCGGCAGCTACAACGATCGCTTTGCGCAGTTCTATAAGGCCATCAAGGCGATGTACCCGCAGCTCCAGCTCATCGCAACAACCCCCGTCACCAGCGTCAAGCCTGACGTCATCGACGAGCACTACTACCTGAGCGCGCAGCAGTTCTTCGCCGATGCCCATAAATACGACGATGCCGACCGCAACGGCCCCAAAATCTTCGTCGGCGAATGGGCCACGATGGAAGGCACTCCCACGCCGGACTTTGAAGCTGCGCTCAGTGACGCCGCATGGATGACCGGCATGGAGCGCAACAGTGACATCGTCATTATGGCCAGCTACGCGCCGCTTTTCGTAAACGTCAATCCGCTGGCCATGCAGTGGGTACCAGACCTCATCGGATACAACGCGCTCACCTGCTACGGCTCGCCCGGTTACTACGCGCAGGCCATGTTCGGCGCCTGGCACGGCGACCAGATCCCGCAAACCGAACAAACAGGCGTCGATCCCAGGTTCTTCTACTCCGTCACCCGCGACTCAACGTCTGGCGAACTCTACATCAAGCTGGTAAATGCAAACTCCACTCCGCAGCCGCTTCAGATCGCAATCGACGGAGCAAAAACCATCAATCCAATCGCTCCCGTCGTCACCCTCAGCGCACGGACGCCCGCTGCAACCAACTCCATCAATCACCCGCGCAATATCATCCCAGTGGATTCTCGATTTGAGCGGGCATCGGCCAAATTCAACTACACCCTCCCCGCATATTCGATCCAGGTAATGCGCATTAAAACAAAATAGCGCCAGACAGAAAGAGCGCAGGCACTCCCTGCGCTCTTTTTTCATTCCTTGGTTTTCCTCTAATTCTTGCGGCCCGGAACCACCTCAATCTGAAACAGCCTCGGCCACAACTTCCCCGTCACAAACAACCGGTCGTGGGCCGCGTCGTAGGCAATCCCGTTCAACACCGCGTCATTGCTCCGAACCTCAATCGCCGGCAGCAATCCGGCAAGATCGATCGTGTCCAATACCCGCCCCGTCGTCGGAGAGATTCGCACAATCTTGTTCGTCATCCACACGTTCGCATAAATCTCGCCGTGGATATACTCCAGCTCGTTCAGCTCCTCTACGGGTTTGCCGTGGTCCGTCACGTGGATGCTCCGCACCTCGGCAAACGTCCTCGGGTCCAGAAAATGCAGGGTCGAACTGCCATCACTCAAAATCAAATGCCGGCCATCCTGCGTCAGGCCCCATCCCTCCCACGGATAATGAAACGTCCGAATCAACTGCAGCGTAGCGCGGTCGTAAACGAAACCCAGGTGCGCCTTCCATGTCAGTTGAACCAGGGTATTGCCCCAATTCGTCAGCCCCTCCCCGAAGTACTGCGAGGGTAGGTTGATCTCCCGAATCACCCGGCCCGTCTCCAGGTCTTCCTCGCGCACGGTCGATTGCCCATATAGCCCGGTGCTCTCATACAGGTGCCCATCCACATAAACCAGCCCCTGCGTAAAAGCCTGCGGGTCGTGCGGATAGGTATGCACTACGCGATAGCCGCTTGCGGCCAGAGCAACCTGTGTGGCGCCTCCGCCCAACAACAAACTCACAGTAACCAGGCGAGCAAGCGTCGCCGCGAATGTCATCTTCATCAAATGGCTTTCCTTTATAGAGGTCCCTTGTGTTTAGGTCCTTTGCGCCGCCCTCGCTGCCGCAAATTCCGCCGGCGTAGGAATCGGTTCCAGCTCTTCCCCGGCAAACATCGCGCGGAAGAGGCTCAGCATTTCGTCTAGCAGCAGCCCATTCGTCGCCAGAATCTCCTGGCTGTCCAGCCGGAAACGGCTGCCGTCAAAGCGGCTCATCGTCCCTCCGGCCTCTGTGACCAGCAGCGATCCGGCGCCTGTGTCCCATGGATTCAAATTGAATTCCCAATAAGCATCGAACCGTCCGCAAGCCGTGTAAGCCAGATCCAGCGCCGCCGATCCCGCCCTCCTCACTCCGTGTGACCGCAGCGTGAACTCCTGGTAAAAGTGGATGTTCGGATTGTCATGGCGCTTCCGGCTCGGAAATCCCGTCGCTACCAGCGCCTCCGCCAGATCCCGCGTGCGCGACACATGAATCGGTGCACCATTCAGAAACGCCCCTCTGCCTTTCTCGGCCGTAAACAGCTCGTCGCGCAGCGGATCATACAGAACGCCCGCCACAATCTCACCATCTTCGCCCGCTGACGCTGACGTTGAACGCCGCTCCAGCCCCATCGACACACAAAACACCGGAAATCCGTGCGCAAAATTCGTCGTTCCGTCCAGTGGATCGATATACCAGCGATACTCACTGTCCAGATGCGACCGCGTGCCTTCTTCCCCATACACGCCGTGCTCTGGGAAAACCACGTGCAGCCGCTCCACAATCAGCTTCTCTGAGGCGCGGTCCGCTTCCGTCACCAG
>JASHUR010000045.1 GCA_030039895.1 Acidobacteriaceae bacterium
GCCAGGGGCCGACGCCTTTCGAGCGCAGCTCGTCGAGCTTGCGCGCGTGCGGGAAGATGCTCAGGTAGAACTCAGCGGCTTCTTCGGCATTGTCATTGAACCAGAGGAATGGCGCGAGTTTGTTCATGGCTGACATGGTAGCAGCGAGTGGGTGACTGTGGGCAAGTGGGCCGGGCGTCAGGGCCGGGCGTGGTGCGCGGACAAGGTGCGGCCCTTCGGGCCGGGCTACATTCGTCTATCTGCTGGTCGTTTCGTCTATCTCCACCCCACGGACGAAGACCTATCCCTCACCCCAGCAAGCAAAGACCGCTTGCCGGGGGCCCCGAGTGTCCGTGGGGGCCCCGATTGCCCGGTGCTTCCACCGGGCCTCGCTGGCGCGAGGCGGGAGGTGGGTGGGTGTTTTCCGTGTCTTGAAAAGATATGGGCACCCTGCAGGTTAAGGGCAGGCTTTCAGGTGCTAGGTGATAGGCTTTTCGCGGAGGAGTAGGGATAGTCTTCCGCTTGCGGACATAGGCGAGCGCGAACGGGATTCTGGTGGATGTATTCGCGATGGAATTTGAAGTCCTGAGCGTCTTCAATGCGATGCCATTTAAAGCTCGGCTGCCAGACTGGGGGTTTTGATTTGAGCCTGAAGGAGAAATTGCCCTTTATGAATTGGAGCGCCTTTTCAAGAGAGACGTCGGGCGTGGGCGTAAGCAAGAGGTGGATGTGGTCGGGCATGATGACCCACGCGTGAAGCTCGAGGCGCCCTTTGATTTGATTTTCCCGAAGGATGGTTATGAAGAGTTGCGCATTTGATTCGACTTTGAAGAGCGGACGGCGGTTGGCCGTGACAGTGGTGATGAAGAATGTGCGGATTTCCTGTGGCGCGAGCGGCATTCGCGAGGAGTGTATCGCGAAATGTGAGGGGTGGGATTGTTCCCTCGGTAATCTTGATTTTTTGCGTTGCCGGGGCTAAAGCCCCTTCTATACGGTTGGCCTTATTCACCGGGCTAAAGCCCGGTGCTTCTGCCTAGCCTCGCTGGCGCGAGGCGGGTTATTTTTTCCGTGTCTCTTCGAGACATGGGCAGCCGGCAGACAGTGTTGTCATATCCATCGCCGGCCGCTCCGCTGATCGAGCAAGATCTTGGCTATTCTCTGCAGATAGTTAACGAACATGTCTTTCTGGCTATGGTTCGTCGCGGAACATGAAGATTTCTGGTTTGCCGCCTTCGCGGAGGCGGGCGCGGAGCATTCCGGAGGTGTTGAAGCTCCAGGCCATTTGACCGTCGGGAGTGATGGCGATGACTCCGCCGTCGCCGTGGATGGGTTCGAGCTCGCGGTGGATAACATCATCGGCGGCCTGTTGCAGGCGCATGTGGCGGTACTGCACGAGGGCGCAGATGGTGCGGGCGACGGTGTAGCGAATGAAGTATTCTCCGATGCCGGTTCCGGAGATGGCGCAGGATGCGTCGGAGGCGTAGGTTCCGGCCCCGATGATGGGCGAGTCGCCGATGCGGTCCCAGCGCTTGGCGGTGAGGCCTCCGGTGGAGGTTCCGGCGGCGATGTTGCCGTGAGTGTCGAGGACGACGACGCCGACGGTTCCGTAGTGGCGGGCGCCGGGCGCTTCAGAAAAGACAGGAGGCGCGGCGAGGGCGCGCTGGTTGGCGGGCGGCAGCGGCGTTCCGGGAGGACGCGGCGGGATGGGGAGGTTTTCCTTGCGCAGCTCGCGAAGGAGCGAGTCCCAGCGGGACTCTGTGAAGAAGTAGCTGCGCGGCTCCTGCTGGAGGCCGGCCTGTAGGGAGAACTCGTCGGCGCCGGAGCCGGAGAGCATGACCCAGCGGGTCTTTTCCATGACGGCGCGGGCGAGGGCGATGGGGTTTTTGGTGTGCTGGACGTCGGCGACGGCCCCGGCACGCATGGTTGCGCCGTCCATAATGGCGGCGTCCATCTGGTTGGTGCCGTTGGCGGCGAAGACGGCACCGCGGCCAGCGTTGAAGAGCGGGTTGTCCTCCATGACTTCAATGGCGGCCTGAACGGCGTCAATGGCGGCTCCGCCCTTGTTGAGGACGGCTGCGGCGGCGTTGAGCGCGTCGCTGAGTCCGTCGCGGTATTGCTGCTGGACCTGCGGGGGCATGGAGCTGCGGTCGATGTCTCCGGCTCCGCCGTGGAGGACGATGGCCCACTTGTGGACGACGGGGAGGTGTTCGTCAGTGTGCGCGGTGGCGGGGCGATGGCTGTGCGGAGGAAGCTGCGCGGGCGCGGAGAGCGTGGGAACAAGGGCAATGGCGAGCAGGGCGGCAAGTGAAGTGGGTTTCACGGGGGCTCCTTATATCTATTGGTGCGGAGGGGCTGTTTCGTTTTTATAAATGACGCCGTTCTTCATGACAAAGCGGACGCGGGTGACGGCGGAGATGTCGGAGAGCGGGTCACCGTCGACGGCGATGACGTCGGCGTAGAAGCCGGGCTTGAGCTGGCCGATGCTGTCGGCCCACATGAGAAGCTGCGCTCCGTTGATGAGGTCGTCGCGGAGGACGTCGGGTGCGGGCAGGCCGAATTTATTCATGAGGACGAGCTCGCGGGCCTGCGTGCCGTGGGGGAAGGGGCCAACGTCTGACCCGACGACCATGGGAACGTGCGCGGCGACCTGTTTGGTGAACTGCGCGGTGTGGAAGTTGTAGAGGTCGCGCATGAATTTGCCTTCGGCGGGATCGTCGGGGTGGTCGGCGAAGTATTCGAAGACGGCGAGGGTGGGGACGGCGTAGATCTGCTTCTGGCGCATGATGGCTTCAGTCTGCGGGCTGAGGTAGAGGGCGTGTTCGATGGAGGCGACTCCGGCCTGGGCGGCGTAGAGCGCAGCGGGCTCGGTGGTGCAGTGGACGCCGACCCTGGTGCCGAGGCGATGGGCTTCAGCAACGGCGGCGGCGAGCTGGGCGGTGGTGAACTGCCAGGGCGCGACGAGCATGTCTTTTCCCTGCGCATCGAGGACGAGGCGGTCATGGCCGGTCTGGTAGATCTTGACCATGTCGGCGCCCTCCTTGATCTGCTCGCGGATGTCGTAGATGAGCTGGTCGGTCGAGTCGGCGTAGGTGGCGTTGGAGGGGATGTGCAGGGCGGGGTTGTAGCCGATGGCGTCCTCGTGGCCTCCGGTGATGCTGATGGCGTTGCCGGTGATGCGCAGGCGCGGGCCGGGGATGAGTCCGGCGTTGATGGCGTTGCGGACGGCGGTGCTGGCGGAGCCGGCGCCCTCGGTGCCCATGTCGCGCTCGGCGGTGAAGCCGGCCATGAGGTCGGCGCGGGCGTTGAGCGTGGCCATGATGGTGCGCTGGGGGACGGACTCCTCGACGGTCTGAAGATTTTCATCGAGGCCGGGATGCAGGAAGAGGTGGACGTGGGCGTCGATGAGTCCGGGCATGAGGGTGAGCGGGCCGAGATCGAGGACAGGGGAGTTGGGCGGAAGAGGGTGCGGGGGGCCGGCATAGGTGATGCGATCGCCCTGAACGATGACTTCTCCGGGGGATATGAGCGTGCCCTGCGCGACGTTGAGCAGGTGGGCGGCGTGGAGGATGGTTTCGGCTCCGGTGGCCGGAGGTGGCGGCAGGGGTCGAGGCGGGAGGTTCTGGCCGAGGAGCGGAAGCGGCAGGATGGCGGCCAACAGGAGAGCGCGAATGAGGGCTCGTGCGGGCATGGATGCCATAGTACGGCATTTTGAGGGATTTGAGCTGCGGAATCAGGGACCGCGCGTCGGGCGAGACGGGGGTACAGCCAATAGCGGATAGCCAGTAGCGGATAGCCAATAGCCAGTAGCCAGTAGCCAATAGCCAATAGCCAATAGCCAATAGCCAGTAGCCAATAGCGAATAGCCGACAGCGGATGGTCGATGGTCGCGTGTATGCGCGAAGATTGGCAGTGGATGTTATACAGGTATCTTGGTATATTGGTACACATGAGAGAAGCGAAACTGACGATTGAAGTGGAGCGGGTGCAGACGGGCGTGCGGATGGAGAAGCGTCTGGTGAAGGTGCTGAAGGCGGTCGCGGAGCTGAAAGACATGACGCTGGGCGATCTGCTGGAGGGGATTGTGCTGCATGCGTTTGAGGGGAAAGCGGCGTTTTCCGCACAGACGCTGAAGGAGATTGAGAAGTTCAGGGGAATCTACGGGCTGACGCTGCGGGCAAGCGACAGTCACAAGCTGAAGGAGCGGAGATGAAGGGGTTGGTGCTGGCGATGGCGGTGGGATTGATTGCGGGAGGCGCGGCGAGGGCCGTGGATGCTCCGGTGCAGGTGAAGAACAGCTTTGAGTTCGAGGTGAGTGCACCGCTGCAAGAGGTTGCGCCGCTGTTCGGGCCGGAGGCTGAGCGGTGCTGGGCGGGCAAGCACTGGGACCCGGTGTTTGCGTGGCCGCAGCCGGGGAAGGATGTCGAAGGCGCGGTGTTCACGGTGCAGCACGGCGAGCATACGAGCGTGTGGGTGAATACGATTTTTGATCGAGATGCGGGGCGGATGCAGTATGTCGCGGTGATTCCGGGCGCGATAACGTTTACGGTGGATGTGAGGCTGACGGCGGTGAGCGCGTCGCTGACCAGGGTGAATGTGACCTATATAAGGACGGCGCTGGATGCGGCGGTGAATGACGATGTGATGGCGATGGGGAAGAGCGACCGCGCGAATGGGCCGTACTGGAAGAAGGACATTGAGGGTGCGCTGGCGCGCGGCGGCGCGGGAAAGTGCATAGAGACGGCGAAGTAAAAGGCCCTCCGCGAAGGAGGGCCCGTTGTGGTTGGGAGAGGAACCTTATCTAGCGGACATGACCATGACCGCCGCCGTGTGCATTGCCTCCGCCGTGCGGCGCTCCACCGTGTGGGGCACCTCCGCGCGGGGCAGCATGCGCAGGTGCGCGGCCGCGAGCGGGTGCAGGCGGACGGGTTGTGCCGCGGCCATAAAGCTGATCGTTACCGTGGAAGTGCTGCGGGTAATTTGGATGGCGGCTCCAGTTGGAGGGCGTACCGCGGGCCGGATAGGGACCGTGGTAGCCGTAGCGTGGATCGTAATAGTGGTTGATGTAACCGCGGAAGCCGCGCGGGCCGCGGAACCAAGGGCCAGCGCCGATGAAGATTCCGTTCACGAACCATGTTGGGCCGTAATAGCCATACGGCGCACAGTAGTAAGGTGGGAATGCGTAGTATCCGTAAGGGCAGACAGGTGCAGCTCCTATGTTGACGCTGAACGACACCTGCGCCTGTGACCGAGCGGGGCTGACCAGAAAAATACAGCCGGCCAGAGCGAGCAAACTGAGATATTTGATCACGCGCATATTGTCGTACCTCAGATGGTAGGAACGGCACCCATCGCTAAAGGTTGCGCGGGCACGAGTTGCCTACCGGATGATTTTCCCGCTACCACAAGAGATTAAGTAACTTGTGGCAGCAGAAGATGCGATCAATATTTACTCGCGGAAGTGAGTTTGGCAAGTGATTCTTTGCTGAGGCTAAGGCCGGGCGCCGAACAGAGCGGCGTAGGATGGTGGCGATGGATGATCCATATGATCTGAAGCGCTTTGTAGATGCGCAGCGCGGCACCTATGAGCAGGCATGCGCGGAGCTGCGTCGCGGGCGGAAGACGGGGCACTGGATCTGGTTTATCTTTCCGCAGATTGCGGGGCTGGGCATGAGTGCGATGAGCCAGAGATATGCGATTGGGTCACTGGCGGAGGCAAAGGCGTATCTAGGGCACTCGATTTTGGGGCCGCGGCTGAGAGAGATCAGCGAGATTGCGCTGGGGATTGAAGGGCGGACGACGGATGAGATTTTTGGATGGCCGGATGACATGAAGCTGAGGTCGTCGATGACGCTGTTTGCGGCGGCGAGCGGGGATGAGCGAGTGTTTGTGGGTGTTCTGGAGAAGTATTTTGGCGGGGAACGGGACAAGAAGACGCTGGAATTATTGAAGTGAGCCAGGAACCGGGCGGAGGAGCCTGACGTAGAGTGTTCTGAAAAGGGAGGCAATTGTGAACGATATCAGTCCGCACATGACGAGGCGCAGGTTCTTTGGCACAGTAGCAGTGGCTGGCGCGGGCGCAGTGGCCGGCGGCGTAGCAACGGGCGAATATTTTCATTCCAAGGCTGTGAAGCAGTCGTCAAAGTTTTTGAGCGGGCAGATTTTTGCGAATCCGACGTTCGATTTCACCACGCGGATTACGTTGGGGTCTGCCTATTATGGATGCGCGAATCCGGGAAAGATTTTTGCCATTACGTCGAAGATCAAGGATGGGGATTATGAGTCGGCCTACCGCGCGTTTTTAGATGCGGGGACCGAGGCCAAAGGGTGGGCAGACGAAGCGGCAAGCAAGAACCATCAAGTGAGTGCACGCGAGGCGTATTTATGGGCGGGAAATTTTATCTATGCATCGCTGTATTTTCTGGACGGGACAAGCGATCCCGGGCGAATGCTGCCTACCTGGAAGGAATATGAAGACTGCTGGACAAGAGCTGCGGCGCTGAGTCCTCCGACAATCGAGCGGGTGGAGATTCCCTATGAAGGCACCACGCTGACAGGCTGGTTCTTTCATGCTTCCGATGCGAAGGAGCCGCAGCCGCTGGTGATTTTGAATAACGGCTCGGATGGATCGGAACTGGACATGCTGGTGATGGGAGGGATAGCGGGAATGGCGCGGGGCTACCACTGCCTGACCTTCAACGGGCCGGGACAGGGCGACGCGCTGTGGCTGAAGAAGATGTATTTTCGTCCGGACTGGGACAAGGTGGTTACTCCGGTGGTGGATTATGCAGTGAAGCGCCCGGAGGTGGATGCGAAGCGGATTGCACTGGTGGGCATCAGCCAGGGAGGGTACTGGGTCCCGCAAGCGCTCGCGTTTGAGCATCGCATTGCGGCGGGAGTAGCCGATCCGGGTGTGTGGGACGTGGGGCGGGCTTGGACGGCGCGACTGCCGAAGTCGATGAAGAAGCTGCTGGAAAGCGGCGAGAAGGAGAAATTCGACAAGGACATGGCGGTCGGACTGAGGTTTTCGCACCCGGCGAAGGCATATCTGGCGTTCCGGATGCGGCCTTACGGTGTGACCTCGTACTACGACGCATTTCGAGCGGCGCAGAAGTACAACATGAAGGATGTTGCCGGGCAGATCCAATGCCCGATGCTGATTACGAATCCCGAGGCGGAGGCGTTTTTTCCGGGGCAGCCGAAGGAGCTTTACGACATGCTGCGGTGCCCGAAGACATTGATTGACTTTACGGCGGAGCAGGGTGCGCAACTGCACTGCGAGTCGAATTCGCCGGGGTACAGGGACTTCCGTATATATGACTGGTTGGATGAGACGCTATCGCGATAAAAAATCCGGAGCAGGATTGAGATTCCTGCTCCGGATGGTGAGGCGTGCGTGAAAGGGCGGGATCAGAAGAATCTGTTGGGCCGCCCGACGATGTCTTCCGCAGCAACAGTAGGTGAGGTTGAGCTGCTTGCCGGAGCGAAGAGCCATCCCCTCACTGACACGATGCCGTTTGTGGCGATGCCGGAGAAGTTGTCCGGGTTGAGGTTGTAGTAATTGGTCTGCGAGGTGGTGTCGACGTTGATGGTAGTCGGCGTCCACGACCCGGAAGACCAGCGGCCAAAGTAGAGGCTGGGCGGGCTGCTAAGGGTAAAGCTTGACGTCGAGGAAGTGACTGCTGAGACGCTGCCGGTGACCTGGCTCGGCTCGAGCTCCACAGTGTCAGTTGTGAACGAGGCTGATGGCGGCGGACCCCACTTGCCGTTGCCGGAGGGGCTGTCGGATGTGGTCAGCGTGCCGGCGGCGACATCGACTGTGACCTCCTGGCCGACGTACAAGTCAGAGGTTCCGGTAAAGGCGAGCCCAGAGGGCAAGGTGAAGCCGTTCGAGTCGATGGAGAAGGTTGCACTGCCGCCGACCGTAACCTGCGCCATGCCTCCGAGCGGCAGGCTGTCCGAATTGAACGGCGTGCGGTGGAGGATGAGCGTCATGACTGTGGAACTGCCGGAGGTGTTCAAGGCAATGATGTTGCCTTCGGCCGTCTGCTGCCCTGCGGCTTGTTCATAGGTGACGTTGGAGGCAAGCAGGACGCCCTTGGATTCCACACTGGCAACCTGGATCTGCACGACCTCTCCGGAAACCAGGCAGGAGATGCTTGCGGTGGAGCAGTCGCTCGACGGGAAGTCATCGAAGGTGGTGCTGGTGTTGGTGTCGATGGTGAAGGTGCGGCCGTCGCGGGTGATGAGGCTAAACTGATCGCCGCTGGCATTGACGTTGGCGACGGTCCCGGTGAGGAAGCCGAACTGAGGATGAGTGGAAGGCAGCTCGGAAACTGAGACTCCGTTGGTGGCGCCAAGGTTCACGGAGAGATCCGACTGGATGACGTTGTTCAGATGGAAGTCGAGGAGAAATCCCAGCGGTGAGCTTGCAGAAACGGTGACGGGAAAGGGCGCCGAGGTGAAGTTGAGGGTCGCGGAGTCGTCAATTGTCGGCGTGAGTTCACAGACGGTGCCGATGGCGCAGGTGGATGCAATGGATGAATCCGATGCGTTGTAGATGACCAGTTGCGGATTGGCGAAGGTGATGCTCAGGCTTTTGTAGGTCCCGGCCGGAACGCTTGCGGTGCTCAGAAATGCAGAGAGCGCCTGCAACTGGGTGACGTCAACTTCAATAGGCGTGCTGCCACTCAGCAGGGAAACGGACCCCGAGCCTGAAGAGGGCGTGAGCGTGGCGCTGGTAATGCCGATTTGAAAGAACAAAACTGTAACGCCGTTCGGCGGATCATCTGTCATGCTGAGGCTGACCTGCGATCCGGTTGCAGACGATGCAACATTGCTTGCGGTGGTGCCGCAGCCGGCGAGGAGCAGGAGTGTTATTCCGGTTATTCCAGAAAAAAGGAGAATCGCGAGTTTGCGCATTGTATGCCTCCATTAGGCGAAATAAAGGTGCCTTGCAAAGCCGTCTCTCCGCACACGGATCTTTTTATCCCAGGCCTAAGGCGACAGGTGGGCGTCACCTTCGTGACTGCGAGCGAACCAAAGCACTTCAATTCCCGTGGAGCGTTATGCTCCGGGGACAGTTCTTAGGAGTTTTTGGGCCCAGGCATTCCTAGTACTGACAGCGCGGGGAGTTGTGGCCGAATGGCCGCGCAGGAGGGCAACGCCAATGTGAGACCTGGGGG
>JASHUR010000046.1 GCA_030039895.1 Acidobacteriaceae bacterium
CCTTTTCCGAGACTGGATACAACTCCACCTGTCACAAAAATGTACTTGGAGGACATTTCTGCTTCACCTTCCTGAATTGTTTTGATTGGACGTACCGGACGGGCACGATCAAGTATAACCGGGGTTTTCAGTGGAACAAAGCGGGAAATGCGTGGAACAATTTATTCGCGCTGCCTCGGAATCAGAAAATGCAAGCCAGATTCATGGGAGTAGCTTGGTATTACTTTCATAGAGCCGACTATCCACCAACAGTGCCACTGGAGAGCTTCGAGCAGTCTATTAATATGCCCCTTATAAGGGCATCTCCGGTAACATTGCGCCAAGCAGCATGATCCTTTACGCTAAATGCGACTTCCGAGGCGGGCGCCCTGACGCCTGACAATTATCGTGGCTAGTCCCAAGGCATTGATAAAATCCGAGATACTTGGCTGGGCACGCAATCGCGCGAAGGTCACAGTGGCGGATGCCGCAAAAGCGGCAAACGTCGAGCCCGAAACGCTGGAAGGTTGGGAAGCGGGACATGACACGCCGACTGTCAGCCAATTACGGAACCTCGCGGGGAAATATCATTTCCCGCTAGCCGTTTTCTACCTACCAAAACCTCCTACAGATTTCGCACCTCTGCGAGATTTCCGCCGGTTGCCGAATGCCGACGATCGCACGATCAGCGCAGAACTAGCCTTGCACATTCGGAACGCCCACCAAAGACGGGAGCTGGCCTTAGAACTACACGATGACCTCGGCGAGCCGGTGAGGTCGTTTCGGCTCAGAGCCACTCTTGGCGACGCGCCAGAGGCTGTAGGAGAAGAAGTCCGTAAATTTCTCGGCGTTACAGATGCCGAGCAGCGCAAAGCCGCGAGAGAAAATCGCGCCTTCGACTATTGGCGGCGAAAGCTGGAAGAAAAGGACATTCTGGTTTTCGTCGTTGGCGGTCCGCATGACATCGTCGATACGAGCGAAATGCGCGGCTTCGCCATAGCCCGCAATGAAATTCCCGTCATCGTGATCAATGGCCGGGACTATAGTCAGGGCGGTAGGTGCTACACCCTCTTGCATGAACTAACCCATGTTCTGCTCGGACAAAGTGCTCTGACCAATGGCGATGGCGGGACGGCCGAGGAGCAAAAGATTGAACGCTTCTGCGATGCGGTCGCTGCGGCTGCCCTGATGCCGCGAGCCCTCATGTTGTCATTCACTCAAGTGAAGCCGACCGGGGAGCGGAAGTGGAACGATGACGAACTCCGTACGATGGCAAATGCCATAGGAGTTAGCCGTGAGGCATTCCTGCTGCGGCTTGTCACCATCCGACGGGCATCGTGGGATTTCTACATGAACCTTCGGAAGAGATTTCAGGGTGATTATGAAGCGGCCGCGGCAGCTAAGGCATTGGCCCCTAAGAAGGAAGTTAAGATCAAGCGCCCGATCCTGTTAATGAGTTGGAATGGCAGAGGCTTCACACGCCTTGTGCTGAGAAGCTATTACGATCAGCTCATTACACTCAACGATGTTTCCAACTATCTCGGCGCCAAAGTGAAGCATATTCCTGCGCTAGAAAGGGCCGCTTTTCACACAGCAGAATAGCTCTGCTCACGATGATCTACTGTGTCGATACAAGTTCGCTGATTGCGGCATGGCAGGAACGCTACCCAATCGAGAATTTTCCCAAATTTTGGGATCGCGTTGACGGTCTCATCGATGAGAAAAGGCTGGTTTCGCCCGTCGAGGTATTCCTTGAGACTAAGAAGCGCTCTGATGAGCTGCATGGATGGCTAAAGGCGCGTAAGGCAGATCTATTCTTCGAGCTAGATGACGCCGTACAGACCGAGGTAGCCAATGTCCTAGCGAGGTTCCCGCGTTTGGTCGGAGAAAAAAAGCTGAACACGTCGGCGGACCCCTTTGTGATCGCCCTCGCTCTTGTCCGAGGAGTGCCGGTCGTCACCGAGGAGAAGCTGACAGGAAGCGACCGTAAGCCTCACATTCCGGACGTATGCGCCGCTTTCGGAGTTGAGTGCAAGAACCTCCTCGATATGATCCGCTCCGAAAAGTGGGTCGTCGGGTGACCGGCAGCTACACATCGGCATTCCACCGCATATCCCAAGACCCACAGCACCACTTCCGCCTCGCGCCAGCGAGGTTAGCTGGAAGCCCCGGACTCCACTACCCCTGCTAAACTAACCCCATACCGGAACCCGCATGAACCGCACCTTCCAGCGCCGGATCGTCAAGGCAATTGCTGCATTGGCAATCGTCTCCGCGCTGTTGCTGATGCTCTTCCCGCACGCCGGATCGCACGCTGCTCCGCTCCTCTGGCTCGCGCTCGTCCCGGTCGTTTTCTCCCTGCTTGAAATCCCCGCTTCGCCGCGTCTGCCCATTCAGACCATCAGGCCAACGGAACTTCGTCAGTCTTCCCTGCCCGCGCGATTCCAGCGTCCGCCACCCTCCGCTTAATCCAGCACACATAGAAAAGCGCCGGGATTCTGTCTCCCGGCGTTTGCCCTCAGCTCATCACAGTTGCGCGTTCCAACGCGCCGAGGTGTGTCATGGACTTTAGCGCAATCCTCGCCCATCCGTTCCTTCTGCTCGCCGCCGCGGTCTTCTGCATCTTCGTTCTCCGGCACATGGCTCACAAATCTTCCAGCCCCAACCGCAAAAAGCGCTTTCGTCTCGCCGGGGCCTTTATCGGCAACGCCCTCCTGCCGCTCCACGCCATCATTCATCCGCATACTAAACACATCATCGCCGAACAAATGCAGGACCGCGAAGACGATCCCGGCGCCGACCCCGACGACCCGACACAGCACTTCGAAAAGCAACTCAAGCGCATCCGCAGTGGAGAACGCCTCGACCACCTCACCACACGGACGCAGCAGCATAGAGGCCGAGACTTACCGGGCAATTCTGAATGACGTCGTCGCTGTGAGCGGGGATGTGTTTGCTCTATTCATCCCGGCCGGGACGGGTCATGAGTTCTTCGATGGCGGCGAGGGGGTGTTTGTGGTGGTGCAGGATGGCGTGGACCTGCGCGGTGATGGGCATCTCAACCTGATGGCGTGAGGCGAGTGCGAGCGCGGCGGAGGTGGTGCGGACACCTTCGGCGACTTTGCCGTGGAGGGCGGCGAGTGAGTCGGCAACGGAGTGTCCCTGGCCGAGTTGCTGGCCGAGCCAGCGGTTGCGGGAGAGCGATCCGGTGCAGGTGAGGACGAGGTCGCCGAGTCCGGCGAGTCCGGAGAGGGTTTCGCGGCGGCCTCCGCAGGCGACGGCGAGGCGGGTGATTTCGGCGATGCCGCGGGTGATGAGGGCGGCGGTGCTGTTGTGGCCGAGGGCGAGTCCGGAGACGACTCCGGCAGCGATGGCGATGACGTTTTTGAGCGCGCCGCCGAGCTCGACTCCGGTGACGTCTTCGTTAGTGTAGAGGCGGAGGGTGCGGCTGGCGAATTCGTGCTGGACGTGTGCGGCGAATTTGGTGTCGTGCGAGGCGATGGTGACGGCGGTGGGCGAGCCGGCGGCGACCTCCTGCGCGAAGGACGGGCCGCTGAGGACAGCGATAGGCAGATGCAGGCGGTGCGCGGCGAGGACTTCGGCTATAACCTCGCTGATGCGCAGCGCGGACT
>JASHUR010000047.1 GCA_030039895.1 Acidobacteriaceae bacterium
CGCATGGCTTTGGGAGCGGCAACCTCGCATGGCTGGGTCTCGTGCTCATCGGGACCGGCATCGCCGCGGTGCGCGGCAAGCTGCCCGGCTCCGAACCTCGGCCTTACATCCTGCGCTTTGACGAGGACAAACCGAATCCCCTCTACCGGCGCGTGTGCTACACCTTTGCGTGGAGTGCGGTGTTGAGCTTTGCGCTGCTCAACATGGCAGGACTGGTGATCGCAACAGCCACCGGTGTGTGGACGTTGAAGCCGATTTACAACTACGCATACTTTCCCCTGTGCCTGCTTATTTTGCTTCTGGGCGCTGTGGGCAGGCTTCCGCGCGTGGCCCGTTCGACCAGGGGCGAAGGTACGGAGCGTCGCTACTTCTACGGCTCAGTATGGGCGGTGACTGTAGCACAGACGCTGCTGCTGCTATTGTGGAAGCTGCTGCCGGAGACGCGCGCGATGAGCCTGGTGAAGCTGTTGGCATTCGTCGCCGCACTGCTGCTGATGGGAGTGCTGGCCTACGAGGGCAAGCTGCCGAGGACGCGCCCGATCCTGCCGGGCGAGAGCATGGTAGCGGATTAGGGCTCCGACATTTTGGTTGCCCTTATACATTCCATACGCTGAGGCATGCCACCGGCTCCACGACCAACGGGAGTGGTCACGCGAAGCAATTGCCCGCGCGGCCAGCACCGTGCTAGTATCCAATCCCTCTGAAGGAGCACGGGTTTCGTTGCGGCGAAATTCTGCGCCTTCAGCAGACGACTCACATGGGCGAAGACGCCACCAGAACCGGACGAAGGGCGCGCCTGAGGTCGAATGCGCCGCAGCCGGCTGCGTACGCATCCTCGCCTTGTCTGTCTTTTTTTGCGTCTATCTATTCAGCAAACTCCATTTGCTCCTGCGCAGGTGGCCGGATGAGAGCGGGAGTTGATTTCCTCGGGAGTAATTTATGAAGTCTTATCAGGGAAGCGAGATTCGCAATGTTGCTGTCACGGGTCACTCCCACTGCGGCAAGACCACGCTGGTGGCGGCTCTATTGCATGCCGCCAAAATGACGCCGCAGTTGGGCCGTGTGGAAGATGGCAGCGCGGCGACGGCCTATGACGAAGAAGATGTCTCGCGTCGCATGACCATGCAGAATGCCATGGCCTTTGCCGAGTGGAATGGCGTCAAGGTGAACTTTGTCGATACACCGGGCTTCCACATGTTTGTTCATGAGGCGCGCTCGGCCATGCTGCCCGTGGAGGCGACTCTGGTGGTCGTAAACACACCGAATGGACCGGAGACAGTGACGGGCTCCGTCTGGAAGTACGCCGAGGAGTTCAACCTGCCGCGCGTGCTGGTGCTGAACCAGATGGACCATCCCCGCGCTGCTGCCGCCGTCCATCCCACTCTGGAGGCATTGCGCGACCGCTTCGGACGAAGCGTAATTCCCGTGCAACTGCCTATCGTCAACGGCAACGGATTCGAAGGCGTGGTCGACCTGGTGACGATGCAGGCGTTCACTTACACACCTGGCGGCGACGGTGCAGGAAAGATCGGCGAGATTCCCGCTGCTATGCAGGCCGATGCCAAGGCTGCGCACGAAGCTCTCGTGGAGCTGGTTGCCGAGGGCAAGGATGAGCTGATGGAGGAGTTCTTCGCAGAAGGCACCATTCCCGAGCAGCACCTCATCACCGCACTGCATGAGGCCATCCGCGAGGACCGCATCTTCCCGGTGCTTTTTGCCAGCGGCCTGGCCAACGTAGGCACCGATCATCTGCTCGACTTCCTCAAGGTGTATGCGCCTGCGCCAATTGAGCGCGAGCAGGTGGCCGCGCGCGCCGTCTTGCAGGCAGTGGCGAACGGCCACGCCGTAGAAGCCGACGGTGAAGAGATTGTGATGCGCAAGGTGGACGACAGCGAGCCGGTCGCGGTCTACGCCTTCAAGACCATGACCGATCCCTTCGCCGGCCGCATTACATTCTTCAAGGTCTTCTCAGGTGTGGTCAGGAACGACGCCTGCCTCATCAACTATGCGCGCCGCGGACAGGAAAGGTTCGCGCACCTCTCGATCATGCAGGGGCGCACCGCTGTGCCTGTGAGCGAGCTCCACGCCGGTGACCTGGGCGCGGTTGCCAAGCTTAAGGACACTCTCACCGGCGACACGCTGGGCGATAAGGGACAGGAGATCTTCTTCGAGCCTGTGTCACTCCCCGAACCGGCGATGACCTATGCCATTGAGCCGAAGACGCGCGCCGATGAGGACAAGCTGGCGCCCGCGGTGCACAAGCTCATGGAGGAGGACCTGCTGGTGCGCTTCTTCCGCGACCCGCAGACCAATGAGTTCCTCATTGCGGGCGCGGGCCAGCCGCACATTGAGGCGATCGTATCCAGGCTGCGCAAGCGCTATCACACCGAGGTCACGCTGAACGCTCCCAAAGTTCCCTATCGCGAAACGATTCGCGGGCGCGGCGACGCACAGGGCCGCCACAAAAAGCAGACCGGAGGCCACGGACAGTTTGGCGACTGCAAGATTCGCATTGAGCCGTTGCCGCGTGGCACGGGGTTTGAGTTCGTCAATGACATCTTCGGCGGGGCGATTCCGCGCAACTTCATCCCGGCAGTTGAAAAAGGTATTCAGGAATCGGCGGCGCGCGGCTATCTGGCGGGCTACCCTGTGGTGGACTTCCGCGTAACGCTATACGACGGCAGCTATCACGATGTGGACTCGAACGAGCTCTCTTTCAAGATGGCCGGACGTATTGCTTTCCGCAAGTGCATGGAACAGTCCAAGCCGGCGCTGCTGGAGCCGATTATGCGCGTGGAAATTGAGGCCCCGGACGAATGTGCCGGAGCGCTGATGGGCGACCTGAATCAGCGGCGCGGGCGCGTGCAGGGCATGGAAACGCGCGGATCAACAACGGTGGTGCGGGCCGAAGTCCCCATGTCGGAAATGCTGAGCTATGGGCAGAGCCTGACCGCTATGACTCAGGGACGCGGCAGCTATCACATGGAAATGGATCACTACGATCTGGTGCCGCAGGCCATTGCTGAAAAGATCATTGCCAACGCGAAGCACCCGCAGGAAGAAGACGAGGAATAGTCAGATTACCTGCGTCTGGCGCGAAGCTGCGCAGGTTGTTTGGCTTCATCGACCATGCCGGATGGGTCCTCCATCTCGCGCACAGCGGGGGAAGCTTCATGACCAACCAGGCGGAGGCCGCTGCGGCGTGTGCTGCGTGAACCTTTGGATGGTGGGGTGTCCGTCTCGCTGCCTCCTGAAATGACCTTGATCGGTAGCAGCTTTAGAGGCAGGACAAAACTGAAGACTGACCCGTGCCTGCGGCCGCCGACCGAGGACTGAATCTGAAGGGTACTGCCGTAGCGACTCAGGATGGACTCGGTGACCCAAAGCCCCAGGCCCGTGCCGCCCTGCCCTTTCGTGGTAAAGAATGGCTGCCCCAAACGGCTGCGCACCTCATCGGAAATACCCGGGCCGTTGTCGCCGATGGAGAGCCGGATTCCACGCTCTTTGCTCTTCGCGCCCCACAAACGCGCCTCACGGAGGCGGATCACAATCCGGCCCTGAGGGTCGCTGGCTTCCAAAGCATTGGAAATGAGGTTGGAGAGCACCTGCCGCATTTCCCCAGGCAGCAGCAGAACCTGGTCGCGTGTCTCATACTGGCGCGCAACACGAAGGTGCTTGTCGCTGATGCGCCGCGAGTAAAGATCCAGGACTTCCTCAATCAGGTCAGCCAGTTCAACCCGGACCGGCGTGCTGGTCTCGCGCGAAAATGTAAGCGTCTGCCGGGTGATCTGCACAACGCGCGCCAGCTCTCGCTGGGCAAGCCGCAGATATCCCGCAGCGTTTTCGGGTTTGTCCTGCTCGATCAGGTAAAGAAGATTGGTAATGGACTCGAGAGGGTTGTTGATCTCGTGCGTAATGCTCGCCGCCAGGCGGCCGAGTGTAATAAGCCTTTGATTTTCGCGAAGAACGTCGGCAGCCCGCTCTAATCCCTGTTGGCTCCGCGCCGCGCCGCTGTGATGCCGGTCTGGTCTTGTCATTCGAATAAATCTACCTATGCCTCTCCCTGCCATGGGATGAATGGTCACTTCCGCGTGTTGCTTGCTGGCGGAGTGGCATTTCCGGTACCTGGAAGTCGTTCCTGCGCCGTATCCGTGCCTTCAACGTATCTATCGGCAAATAGAGGGGATTCGATCAGTGGGTTTTCCCGTGGCGGCAGGACGTGCGGAGCGAAGATGCTCTTCTGCGACGCCTGAACTGGTGTGCGGGCCGGGCAGATTTTGAAGCAAAGTATAAAATCGAAAAAGGGCCTGTTTGTCCGTACGTTGCTGCCGATGCGTGTTCTCATCCTCTCCGATATCCATGCCAATCTCGAAGCGCTTGACGCGGTCCTGGCCGCCGCACCCGCCCATGACGCGGTGTGGAACCTTGGGGACGTGGTCGGCTACGGAGCAAACCCCAATGAGGCGATCGACCGCGTGCGTGAGCTGGGTCACGTGTTTGTACGCGGCAACCACGACAAGGCGTGCAGCGGAGTTGACAGCATGGACGGCTTTAACCCCATTGCCGGGCGAGCCGCTCGCTGGACGCGCGTCGTCTTGAGCGCCGAACACACCGACTGGCTGCGGCACATGCCGGCTGGTCCCATCATGCCCGATGGCCCGGATGTGAGCTGCGTCCACGGCTCCCTGCTGGACGAGGACGAATACGTGCTCACCGTGCGCGATGCATGGGCCCCGCTGACCAAGGCCCGGACGCGCATTAACTTCTTCGGTCATACCCACCTGCAAGGTGGCTTTGCCACCAACGGCGAGGAGTGGTTCCGGATCACCCCGCAGTACCATTCACGCGGGCCGGTCGAATTTGAGCTGCCGTTGCGGAACAACGGGCGGTATCTTATCAATCCGGGCTCAGTAGGCCAGCCCCGTGATGGCGACTGGCGCGCGGCCTTTGCCCTTTACGAAACCGAGGGTAGCGGCGACGACGCGCTGCGCCGGATCATCTTCTACCGCGTGCCCTACGATGTAAAGCACGCACAACAGCGGATCGTCGCCGCCGGGCTGCCCGATCGCCTGGCCTCCCGCCTCAAAGAAGGCCGCTAACAGTCGATCGCAGTTTGGTCGCAACGGCACAGGTTATCGTGCTGACGAAACCGGGAGCGGCCGGTAGTACCGCTCCTCCGGCGCGGCGCAGGCCACGCACAGCGTCTTTCCCTCGCGACGCACAAATCGGTCGTAGTTAATGCCCTCGCCGCACGCATCGCAGGCTACGCGCTCGCCCATGTAACCCGAAAGGTCCCTCACATCGAGCGGAACCTCGACCCACTCTTCAGTGAACAGCTCCGCGTCCGGCATCTCGCGATAGGCGCGCATCTGCTGCTGGTTCTTGTTCTCGATCTCCGGATACATCTCTCGCGCCCGCGCTCTCGACGACTCTCTGGCCGCGATGCGGATCGCGCGCCCGCTTGATTTATCTACAAACGTCGCCGCCATCCTGCCCAGGTCGCGGAACTTCAGAGCGCGATTGCCGAGGCGGCACCCGGTGACCATTCCGATGGCGTCCGCCGAGCAGCGGTCGATCTCCACAAACGTTACAAGCCGGTCGCGGTCCCTGCCGTGCGGCTCCTCGATGCCCAGGCGACTGCATCCCAGCAGTGCCATGCGCACGCCCAGAATTTCCCCGGGGCACATGTGCCCGTGCGCCTCTTCGGCCAGCTTCAGGAGGTCATCCAACGGTTTCATAGGACCAGTGCTCCATAGAACCAGTCTAGACCCGTGCCCCGGCCTCCGTCGTCAATTGCCGGAGTCGCCTGGGTCGCCGTCCTCGACCAGCACGGCGGAGGCGCCGATCAGGTCATAGCTGCGGGCCGCGCCTCCCACTGGAGAAAAGGTGACCTGCAACGGGTTGCGCTGCCACACTGCCGCGGCGCAGGCAGGTGCCGGATGGCTGGCCAGGTCCCAGGGGCTGATCCTTTTGCTGAGCACCGGACGCCGCGCGGCTATCTGCGCCACGACCGCATACAGGTCCTTGCCGCTGGCGTTCAGGCCGCAGTAGGCGGCGTAATCGCGAAACCACACCACGTCAGACACGGAAGGGTCGTAGTCGGGCAGGCGCAGCGCAGTAATTCTGCCGCTGGCGCGGTCCACCAGCAGCCAGGGGCCGCGCTGCCACACCCAGCGCACTTCGCGGTCGGTGGGCAGAGCGTCATTGATTCGCACTGCACGGCGCACTACAAAGCTGCGGTCGGTGACGTCATGCACGTCGCCTGTGGTCCATTCCTTCACCCTGCCATCAACCACCAGTGGACGCACGCGCAGCCGGGTCTCGCCGGGGAGGGCCCCGGCTGGATCGCCCTCAACCGAATAAGGGACGGTGCGGATGGCTCCCAGCGCGACGGAGTGGAACTTGAGCTTTGCGGCGGCTGTGGGGCGCGTCGCAGCCAGTAAGAGGGCGAGCGCCAACAGCCCGTAAAGCGGCCGTCGAGACCGAAACATGCGCAGGCGTATCATTCCGCCAGCATAGGCGGCAGCCTGTCTTCCTCACAGGTCACGGAAGTAACGGAACTAATTATGAGACTTGCGCGGCACAGAGATTTAAGATGGAGCGCAAAGGGTCTGCGGGGCAGCGCGAATGAGCGTCGGGAAGACCATCTGCGGGCTGGGCGAGTTGCTGTGGGACCTTCTGCCCTCAGGCGAACGTCTGGGCGGAGCTCCTGCCAACTTTACCGTAATGGCTGCGCGCCTCGGCAATCATGGGGTCATCGCCAGCCGGCTGGGTGCGGATGCGCTGGGTGAGCGGGCACGGGCTGAGCTCGAGCAGTTTCCGGTTGACCTGAGTTTTCTGCAGACCGATACAAAGCAGCCGACGGGTACGGTGGGCATTGAGGTCATGCAAGGTGAGCCGCATTATGTAATTCATGAGCCCGCGGCATGGGATTTTCTGAAGTGGACTCCGGAGTGGTACGCACTTGCCGGACAGGCTGATGCCGTTTGCTTCGGCACGCTGGCGCAGCGCGACCCAGTATCGCGGGAGACGATCCGCAATTTCCTGCGCGCCACGCGGGCCGACTGCGTGCGTGTATTCGACGTGAACTTGCGCGATCCTTTCTTCTCGGCCCGGACGATTGCCGAATCGATCGCCTCGGCCACGATCTTCAAGTTGAATGACGGCGAAGTCCCCATCGTGCTCGAGATGCTCGGCGGCCCGTTGATCGCCGGTTCCGAACCCACGGAAGCAGCGCTGCGGTCGGCGGCACGATGGTTTTTGGGCCGCTATCCACTCAAGCTGGTGGCCATCACCATGGGCGCGCACGGCAGCCTGCTGGTGACGCGCGAGTCGCATGACCGCCACATGGGCGTGACCACCAATGTCGCAGACACGGTCGGCGCGGGCGATGCCTTTACTGCGGCTCTGGTCGATGCCTATCTGCGCGATGTTTGCCTGTATAAGATGAATGACGCGGGCAACCGCTGGGGCTCCTGGGTGGCGTCGCGGCCCGGGGCCATGCCGGAGCTGGATGAAGCCGCCAGCGCTGACCTGCCCGCACAAACCTGAGCCGCGTTTGTAAATTGCCGCCGCCTCGTTGTATCGTGCAAAAGCGATGACGCATTTTCCCACTCCGAAGGAGCGCCGGGCGCTGGGCCGCGCGCGGCGCAAGCAAATGGCCCGGCAGGACCTCGCCCACTGGAAGCCCGAGTCGCGAAGGCAGATGCCGGTTGGGCTGATGGAAGAGTCGATGCGCGGCCGGGTCCCGGCATTGATCACGCTCAAGTATCAGCGCATGCTCGACTCTCCTCTGGGATACTTTCGCGGCGCGGTTCCGGTGATGGCGGCAGACCTGGCCGTAACAGCCAATACCGGCATCGTGACGCAGATCTGCGGCGACGCGCATGTGCGCAACCTCGGCGCGTTTGCAGCCCCCGATGGCCGGCTGGTCTTCGACATCAATGATTTTGACGAGACCATCCGGGCGCCTTTTGAGTGGGACCTGAAGCGGCTGACCACCAGCCTGGTGCTGGCCGGACGAGCGACGGGCACTAAAAAAGGAGCCTGTGAAGATGCTGTGCTCTTCTTCGCCGCCCACTATCACAAATTTGTGGAGATGTTCGCGCGCATGCCGGTCACGGATATGGCGCGCTTCCAGGTACACCGGCTGCAACGCATTACCCCAGTGAGCCAGGCGCTATTGAAGGCGGAACGGTGCACACCTTTGAACACGCTGGAACAGTTGACGCTGCCCGGCAAAGCTGCATCGGGACGCCCCTCACCCAACCGCGTTTTCAAGGAAGAGAAGCCGCTGCTGGCGCGCGTCAGCGGAGCGCAGCGCCGCGCGGTGCTGGCATCGCTCGTGGCGTACAGCGAGACGCTGCAACCCGAGCGTCGGCACTTTTTCGCACAGTACCACCCGCTCGATGTGGCCTTCAAGGTGGTCGGTACAGGCTCTGTGGGCCTGCGCGATTACGTCATTTACTTCGAGGGCAATGGGCTGGACGATCCGCTGTTTCTGCAGATCAAGGAGCAGCCGGGCTCGGCCTATGCGCCGTATGTTCGTGGACAGGGCTTCTCCGCGCAACAGAGCCCGACGGTGCATCAGGGCCAGCGCGTAGTGAACGGGCAGCGCGCCATGCAGTTTCAGTCAGACCCCTTTCTTGGCTGGACCACCATTGCTAACCGCCAATATGAAGTGCGGCAGCTGAACGACCACAAAGGCAGCATCGCGGTCGAGGACCTATCTGGCGAGGGACTGCACGAATATGCGGAGATGTGCGGCGAGTTGCTGGCGCGCGGGCACGCCCGCTCCGGAGACCCCTGCGTGCTCGCCGGGTATATCGGCAACGGCAAGCGCTTTGGCGAGGCGATGATGCACTTCGCCAACGCCTACGCCGATCAGACAGAAAAAGACTGGGAGGAGCTAAAGGTATCAAAGAAGCGCTCAACCCCGAAACCCGCAGTGAAAAAGTCGGGCAGCTAAAATGAAACCATGCTGCAACTTTCCGGGGCCGGCAAGCGATTCGGCTCCAAGCTCCTTTTTCAAGATGCCGACTGGCTGATTACTCCGGATGAGCGCACCGCTCTGGTAGGTGCGAACGGCACCGGCAAATCCACCTTGATGAAGGTCCTGGCCGGGCTCGACGGCCTGGACTACGGCCTCGACTATGGGCAGGCCCAGCGCACCCGCGGCATGACCATCGGCTACCTGCCGCAGGACGGCCTGGCCCTCGCCGGCCGCACTGTCTTCGACGAGTGTCTGTCCGTCTTCGATGAACTGCTGGGCCTTGAAAAGGAGATGGAGACGCTTTCCGCCTCGCTCGCCGAACTGGACCCCGAAAGCGCCGAGTATGCCGCCGTTGCCGACCGTTTCTCCCACATCGACCAGCGCTTCCGTGCTCACGACGGCTACGCGCTCGACGCGCAGGTGGGTACGGTGCTTACCGGGCTGGGCTTCTCAAAGACCGACTGGACGCGCCGAACCGAAGAGTTCTCCGGCGGATGGCAGATGCGCATTGCGCTCGCCAAACTGCTGCTGCAAAAGCCCAGCCTGCTGCTGCTCGACGAGCCGACCAACCACCTCGACCTTGAAACGCGCAACTGGCTTGAAGACTATCTGCGCACCTACCCCAACGGATATATCCTCATTTCGCACGACCGCTACTTTCTCGACGTGACCGTCAGCAAGATCGTTGAGATATGGAACAAGCGCCTGCACGTCTATCACGGCAACTACGAAAAATACCTGCAGCAAAAAGCCGAGCGCCGCGCCCAGCTTGAGGCCGCCTACCGCAACCAGCGCGACCAGATCGAGCACCTCGAAGCCTTCATCAACCGGTTTCGATATCAAGCCACCAAGGCCAAACAGGTGCAGAGCCGCATCAAAGAGCTCGAGAAAATCGAGCGCATCGAAATCCCCGAGGAAGAGCCGGAGATTCATTTCACCTTTCCGCAGCCTCCGCCGTCTGGCCGCACCGTAGTCGAGGTTTCGGGTCTCTCCAAAAGCTACGGCCCCAAGCTGGTCCTCGACGACATCAGCTTCACCATCGACCGCGGCGACCGCATCGCGCTGGTTGGCGTCAACGGCGCGGGAAAATCAACACTGGTGCGCCTGCTCTCCGGCGAAGATACGCCTACCAGCGGCCTGCTCAAACTCGGCCACAACGTTCTGCCTGAGTACTTCGCGCAGGACCAGTACAAGGTGCTCGACCCCGGCTCGCGCATGCTCGACGACATCAGCCGCACCGCGCCTAAAGTGCCCGACTCCGAGCTGCGAAGCCTGCTCGGCTGCTTTCTCTTCTCCGGCGACGACGTCTTCAAGCCGCTTGGCGTGCTCTCCGGCGGAGAGCGTAATCGCTACGCTCTGGCCCGCATTCTTGTCAGCCCGGCCAATTTTCTGCTCCTCGATGAGCCGACCAACCACCTCGACCTGCGCGCCAAGGACGTGCTCCTCGAGGCAATCCACAACTTCACCGGAACCGTGATCTTCGTCTCCCACGACCGCTACTTCATTGACCGTCTCGCCACGCGCGTCTTTGAAGTGGCGGACGGCAAGGTTCATGTCTATCCGGGCAACTATGAAGACTACCTGTGGCGCAAAGAGGGAGGTTCTGCCGAGCTGGCCGCGGCAACTGCGGCGGCCTCACAGCCTGAACCGGCCGCGTCGATCGCTGCTGAACCCTCCACCGACGCTCCCTCCAAAGAGCGCGCCAGGCGCGTAAATCCCATCAAGCTGAAACAAATGCAGGACCGCTTAAAGTTCGTCGAAGAGGAAATCCCCCGCTTGGAAGCGCTCATCGGCGATGCCGAGCAGTCGCTTGGTGTATTCGTGAGTGCTGAAGAGACCGCCCGCGTCACCGCCGAGCTCGACTCCATGCGCGAGCAGCACTCCACGCTCACCACCGAATGGGAAGACCTGATGCTTCAGGTGGAAGAAGCTGTCGGATAGATTGCCACTTACTCGCCCCGGAACGCTATTCGGCGATCTTGCCCTCAATCCTCCGGTCGGGAACCAGCCACATAATCGCGACCGCAACATACAGCACCCCGGCAATCCACGGCCGCACAAATGCCAGCGGAATCGCAATCACATAAATCGCAACCGACACTTTCCCCTTCCGGTCGTTTCCAATCAACATGCCTAGCGTCGATGTACGCCCGTGTAGCCGGATCAGCGCCTGCACTAGAATGTAGTACGCAATCCCCGCCATCAACAGCACCATCCCGTATATGGCCACCGGCCACGGATCGAAATGGTTCTCCCCAATCCATGCTGTGCCGAACGGGATCAGCGACAGCCAGAACAGCAAATGCAGATTGGCCCACATCGTCGCGCCGTTCACATGCTGCGTCGCATGCAGCAGATGATGGTGATTGTTCCAGTAGATGCCGATGTAAACAAAGCTCAGGATGTAGCTAAGGAATGTCGGAACTACGGGCTGCAAATCCACAAGGCTCGTTCCATGCGGAGGCTTCATCTCCAGCACCATGATGGTGATGATGACTGCAAGAACGCCGTCGCTGAAGGCTTCCAGTCGCCCCTTGCTCATCTCTGCCCCGTTCGTTGGCATGAGCATATCAGTTGTCAGGGGCCGTCTCACGCGGCACGCCTCGGGGCTCCAAAAACCATCAGGCATAATTAAGGTAATGCCATCTCTTTGGAAACCCGATAGTTGGGCCGGACGGCTTGCGGAGCTGGAGGCGCGCACTGGCGATTTGAAGGAAGCTCCACTGCGCCGCGATGTGCGCTCGCTGGGCATGCTGCTGGGTGAGGTTTTGCGCGAGCAGGCCGGCAACGCGCTCTACGAAAAGGTTGAGGAGCTGCGTCAGGCGGCCATCCGCCGCCGCGAGGCCCAGGCGGAAGGCAGGCTGCAGGAAGCGGACGTGTTGCTGCAAAAGGCCGTCCTCCAGGTCAATGCCATGCCGGTCGATCAGGCATATCAACTCAGCCGGGCGTTCGCATTCTATTTCGAACTCATCAACCTGGCGGAAACAAACCATCGCAAGCGGCGTCGGCTCTCGGCGCAGATCAGCGCGGAACAACGCGGTGCGGACAAGGCGCAGGGCACATCCTTTTTCGGCGTGCCGGGCTCGAATGCTCTTCGCGGCACGTTGCGCGGAACACTGCGCGCGATGCGCTACGTGGGCATCTCTGCGGAAGAGGCTCTCGACTGGCTGCGGAAGATCTACATTGTGCCGGTGTTCACCGCGCATCCAACCGAGGTTGCGCGACGCTCCGTCCTGAGCAAGCGCCGCCGCATCGGAGAATTTCTTGAGCAGCTCGACCGCATCCCGGTCCCCGATGAAGAGCTCTCCGCGCTCGAGTCGGCGCTCGTCACCGAAATCAGCGCGCTCTGGCAAACCGACGAGGTGCGTAGCAGCCGCCCCAAGGTCTCCGACGAGATCAAGATGGGGCTCGACTACTACGACGTCTCATTGTTTGAGACGCTGCCCGGGCTTTATCGCGAAATCGCTGCCGCGCTCAAATGCGAGTATGAACTTGAGATTGACGTCGCCGACCTCCCGCTCGTCCTGGGCTTCGGCTCCTGGATCGGCGGAGACCGCGACGGTAATCCCTATGTGACCACCGAAGTCACTCGCGACGCTATCCGCGAGGCACGGACGCGCCTGCTCGCGTACTACGACAAACGGCTGCAATTGCTCATCGATCTGCTTACAACTTCGGCACAGCAGCTTCCGGTAAGCCAGGAACTGACCTCCCGGCTGAATTCGTATATGAGTCAGTTACAAACTGGCGCTGAGCAGATTTTCGGCCATCATTTCCAGTTTGAAATCTACCGGCGCTTTCTCGTGTGCATTCACGCACGCCTGCTGCGCACCGCAGGCATGGAGCCGGCAGACAAGAATAGCGCAGAATCGCTGTTGACGACGCTGCCCTCCTATTGTTCAGCGCAGGAGTTCCAGGGCGATCTTGAGATTTTGCGCCGCAGCCTGGCCGAAAATAACGGCCTTCGACTTGCGCAAACACTCGTCGACCCCGTCCTGCTGCAAGTGCGGACCTTCGGCCTGCACCTGCATACGCTCGATGTGCGCCAGCATGCCAGGTTGCACCGCAAGGCGCTCGAAGAAGCCTCGGCGTGGCGCGCCGGCAAAGCGGACAAGGTCCCCGGCGAATTGAGCGACCAGAGCCGCAGCGTCATCGAGACATTCCGGGCAATTGCCGAGGTCAAGAAGGGCTGCAGCCCGGAGACGATCCGGCAATACGTCATCAGCGGCGCCGCAAGTGCTGAAGACGTGCTGGCTGTGATCTGGCTGGCGCGGCTCGGCGGTGTGAACGTCGCCGGCTCGGGCAACGATCCCGGCCTGATGCCGGTTCCGCTCTTTGAATCCATCGAAGACCTGCGCAACGCGCCCGAAATATGCCGCAGCCTCTGGTCCAATCCCGAGTACCGCGATCTGCTGAAAACCTGGGGCGATACGCAGGAGATAATGCTCGGCTACTCCGACTCCAACAAAGACGGAGGCATGCTCACCAGCATCTGGGAAATATTTCGCGCGCACCGCGCCCTGCACGAAGTGGCGCATGAGTGCGGCATCAGGCTGCGGCTCTTCCATGGACGCGGCGGCACCGTCGGTCGCGGCGGCGGCCCCACGCACCGCTCCATCTACGCGCAGCCCATGAATGCCTTCGACGGACAGATCCGCATCACCGAGCAGGGTGAAGTACTCAACTGGAAATACTCCGACGTGGTGCTGGCCGAGCGCAACCTTGAACTGATGATTGCCGCCAGCCTCGATGCACTGGCCCGCCCCAACGCGCGCGATCCGCACGGGCACCAGTCCGGCGTTCTGCTGCCGGAGTGGGAAGCGGCGCTCGATGAGCTTTCGCAAATGGCATTCCACTTCTATCGCGCCAACATCATCGATGACCCTGAAGTCCTGCACTACTTCGAGGTCGCCACACCTGTCGCGGAGCTGGAGCACGCAAAAATCGGCTCACGTCCCTCACGGCGCGGCGGACGCATGAGCTTCGACAGTTTGCGAGCCATTCCCTGGGTCTTCGGGTGGACGCAAAGTCGTCTGTTAGTCCCGGCGTGGTTCGGCGTTGGTCACGCAATCGAGGAATACTCCAAGCGACCAGGCGGCATGGAACTGCTACACGCCATGATGGCGGAGTTCCCGCTCTTCATCGACCTCATTCGCAACGTGGAGATGGCGCTCGCCAAAGCCGACATCGGCATCGCCGAAATTTATTCCTCGCTCATGCCGGACGAGGGCCTGCGCGAGCGCGTCTTCTCCAAGCTCAAGGCCGAGATGGAGCGTACTCTTGGCGCGGTACTGGCGGTCACCCAACAACACGCGCTGTTGGAGCAAAATCAGGTGCTCGCGCGCTCCATCCGCCTGCGCAACCCGTATGTGGACCCCATGAGCCTCATCCAGGTGGACCTGCTTCGGCGCAAGCGCGCAGGCGAAAACACGCCCGAGATCAATCGTGCCATCGCCGCGACCATCAACGGAATCTCCGCGGGCCTTCGTAACACAGGCTGAACAACTGACAAGCTCCGAAACCTCAAAAGCTCCATCAGAGTTCCAGATTGGGTCCACCCGTCCCATCCTCTCCAATCTGAAACACGCCTTCCTCCGATTTCGGAATTACCCCTCGTGGCCCGCGCACTCACCTCGTATCCTCGGCGCAGGGAGGGTTGATCGATGCACACGCAACCCGTAGAAGACATTGACTCCGTCATCGGACGATTTCAAGCGTGGGCCGGATCGCGCAACGCAGCAGAGGTAAAGCCGGGCATCCGCGAGCTGACGTATGAAGAGGCGTTGGAGTCGCGGCGCAACCGCTGGCGAGGTACGATGCCGGACGCGGCGAAGGACATGCCTGCAAACGAGTTGCGGGCAGAACCCGGAGTAACCCATGTGGAGGCACCTGGCCAGGCCTCGGCGCGGGCTGCCGCGCGGATGAAGCATGGTGGATCGAAGAACCGCGGCGCAAAACGCAAAGCATCGGGAAAGACACCAGAACGCAGCCGCGCTCTGAAGCCATCTCGAACCGCAAAAACTATGACGCCCTCGGAAAAGAAGGCCGCAGCGTCCCCCAGATCTCAGGCGAAGACCGCCCCGCCCGCATTCCGCGAGGTACTGGCGCAGACCATTCAACCCACCGACGCGATCGTGGCTGCGCAACCGTCAGAGGCGGCACGGCAGGTTGCAATTTCTATCCGGCTGGCTCCGGCAGAGCGGGCGCTTTTGCGGACGAGGGCTGCCGAGTCCGGAATCACGGTATCGGCCTACATGCGTCAGTGCGCTCTGGAAGTGGAGCAGTTGCGCGCAGAGGTGAAGCAAACGCTGGCCGCATTGCAGCAACAGGCCGCAACGCCGGCCGCAGCCCCGGAACCATCCCCAACGCAAAAGCCGGGGCCTTTCACGCGGCTGATGCGGCGGCTGCTCCCCGCTTCTTCCCCAAGGCTGGCGCTGCGCGCCTAGGCTTCCAACAGCAAGTCAACTCCCCGAACGACCAGCGGGAGCACCCCTATCCGTTCTAAAATGGCGCGCGAAGCGCGCGTGGGCCTGGACGGCTAGTCCCGCTGGCTGGCTTCACCGGCCAGCACCTTGCGGTTGAACTCAGCCGACTGTTTCCGGGCTACGCTGAGCGTCTTCCAGTTCGCGGACTGGAGATGCTTGGCGAGGAAGACGATCTGCCCACAGTGGTAGCTGTAATGCGCCACCTGACGATTGATGGCCTGCATCACCGAGTGCGCCTCACCGCGGATGGTAATCGTGCGCGTAAGGTCGGCGTCCGTCAGCGGGTCCAGTGCGGAAAAGAGGCACGCCCATCCGCGCTCCCACAGTGCGAGCAGCTCGGCACGCGTGGCGGGAGGCTCTTCAAACTCGCTGTCCCGATTGCGCGCTGGCTTTTCGCCGTCGGCGGTCAGGAAGTCCGTCCAGCGCGACAGCATGTTGCCCGCCATATGTTTCACAATGATGGCGATGCAGTTCATTTCCGGATCGAGTGTGCGCGTGAGGTCGCTGTCTGCGACCTGCGCAATCGCCCTTTCGCCCAGCTTCTTGTACTGGTGGAAGATGGCGCGTGCGTCTTCGGTATAGGATGTCGTGAATATGAGCGGCATGAATGCTACTCCTGATAAATCAAGCGTGTCCGGTCCAGACTGTGTGGTCTATTGTTGCTTGATCGTTGTCGCTTTGTCGTTGCTGAAGGTCACCGCCCACTTTTGCGGGCCGGCGTCGTAATAAACAGTGCGGTTGCCGATCGTGGATGCTTCCGACTGCTGGACAACGCCGAGGGCCATCGCTGTCTGCAGCTCATTCATGCCGGGGATTGGATGGTGCGCGTCAATGGCGGCCCACACCTTGGACCCCCAGTAGTTGTACATCGTGTGCGGATCGTCGTAGTAGAAGATCTGGTCGCAATAGAAGGTCGAATCCGAGCCTTGAATATATCCAATTGCGGTTGCATATTCGTCCGGGCGATTGGGCATTTTGAAAACGACGAGGACCTGTTTGTCGCCGTGCGGCACTCGTGTGGCATGGCTGGCGGGGACCTTCTGCGTAACGATATCCTGAATTTCCATCTGCTGGACGCTGGGCAGAACTCCGGATTGATGCGCGAAATCGACGCGATGACCGGCATAAGGATAATAGTCAAGCGAGTATCCGGCTTGTATCCAAACGGTCTTGCCGTCTAGGGCTTTGGCGTCACTGATGCTGTCAATGTACATCTTGCGCGGCAGCACCATTTCGTCCTGCGTAAGCTGCGGTTCGGCAGCCTGGTGCGGCTGCACCATCGGCTCATGACGCTCCCGCCAGATGAAATAGACGCGAATGGCGCAGATAAGCAGAACGAATAGCGTAACGAGCGAAACTTTTTGCCAGGTTTTCATACCGCAGGTTCCTTCTTGAAAAATTGCTTGGAGGTTAGAGTTTGCGAACTTCCTGAGCAGCCTCGAGTGCTTCCACGTTCAGGAGCGCTTCCGCGGTCAGCTCGTCTGCACGGCGCAACTCGGGGAAGATGACGCTCCACAGGCCCGTGATCATCAGCGAACCGATGCCTCCATAAATGACCGCGCGAACGGCGCCCCACCACTGCGCGGTAAGGCCGCTTTCGAACTCACCCAGTTCATTGGATGCACCAAGGAAGAGAGAGTTGACGGCGCTGACGCGGCCGCGCATCTCCGGCGGTGTGGCAAGCTGCAGGATGGACGAGCGCACGACCACGCTCACCATATCGGAAGCTCCGACGACGACCAGCGCAAGCAGGGACAGCACCATATTTCTTGACACGCCGAAGAGGATGGTAGCCACGCCAAAGATGGCTACGCAGACGAGCATGAGCGCGCCCGCGCGGCGTTTGATCGGCGACCAGGTCAGCGAAAAGGAAACCACGAGCGCTCCCACAGCTGGAGCGGCGCGCAGCATCCCAAGGCCGCGCGGCCCTGCATGCAGAATGTCCTGCGCAAAGATGGGCAGAAGGGCCACGGCCCCGCCGAGCAGCACGGCAAACAGGTCCAGCGAGATGGAGCCAAACAGAATCGGCGTGCGACGCACATAACGGAAGCCTGCGAAGAGCACATCCAGGGACGCGGCGCGATGCTCCATACGCCCCGGCCGAACGGAGAGTGAACCGACGAGGACGAGAAACCAAATCAGTGTGACAAGGGTAAAGAGATAGACCAGCGGCGCTCCGGCAATGCCGGCATGCAGCGGCAGCGTGAACAGCAGTCCGCCGACCGCAGGACCAGCGATGGTGGCGATCTGAAAGATGGTGGCGCCCCAGGTAACGGCGTTAACGAAATGATCTTTAGGGACAAGGTGCGGAATGAGAGCCGAGCTGGCCGGCCCGCTGAAGGCGCGCCCCGAGCCAATGAAGAAGAGCACGGCATAGATGGGGAGAATGTGCCGAATGTGATGCAGCGCGAAGAAGAACAGCGCCGCCGTGCAGAAGACCTGAATCGAGTAACACACAAGGATTACGTGACGGCGGTCGAAGCGGTCAGCGACGTGGCCTGCCGGAAGCATAAAGATGAGGCCGGGCAGAAACAGTGCCAGGCCTGTGTAGCCAAGGTCGATGGCACTGTGCGTGATGAGGTAGATCTGCCAGGCGACGGCGAGCGCCTGCGCCTCTGCCCCGATAATGACCATGACGCGCGCGAGTTGGTAGCGGCGAAAGTCGGGAGAGTGAAAGGCTGCGGCGGCTCTGGCAGGGGTGGTGTCGGACATGCCTGCTTTGTTTATACCGTTCGCCGGGCGTGGTTGCCAGTTGACGCATTGTTCGCCCTGCATGCTCGCGAATGCAGTACAGCCTGCCAAAGCTATTCCAAATGCCACGACGCTTTGCGGGCGGACGCAAACACCGTAGTCTGGAATATGGACGAATTGACACCAGCATCGCCGCTCGCGGCGGCAAATCCTGCTATCGAAAGCATGGAAGAGCGGCTTACTCCGCCGCCTGACCGGATCGGACTCGGCTCGTTTCGCAGTGTCGCGGCTGTCTGCATCTGCGGAGTATTCGCATTTCTGAATCTGTATGTGACCCAGCCACTGCTGCCGCTGCTCGAGCACATCTTCAACGCGTCGAAGTCGGCCGTCGGCCTCACCGTGAGCGCGTCCACACTGGGAGTCGCGCTTTCGGCTCCCATTCTCGGTGCGCTCGCCGAGCAGACGAGCCGAAAGCGGGTGATTGTGACGTCGACATTGGTGCTGGCCGTGCCCACACTGCTGGCGGCAACAGCGTCCGGCCTGCATGTGCTCGTCTTCTGGCGGCTGCTGCAGGGGCTTATCCTGCCCGGCATCTTCGCCATCACCATCACTTACATCGGCGAGGAATGGGACCATCACGCCGTACCCATCGTGATGAGCATTTACGTGAGCGGCACAGCGTTAGGAGGCTTTATGGGCCGTATGATTGCCGGAGTATCTGCCGAGCGCCTGAACTGGCGATGGTCGTTTCTGCTGCTGGGCGTGCTCACGCTGCTGGGCGCGTTGCTGATTGCGCGCTGGCTGCCTGAGGAGAAGCGGCCGATTCCGCGTGGGGAAAGCACAAGCGTGGCAGATCAGCTTGGCGCTATGCTCAGGCACTTCCGCAATCCCCAACTGCTGGCCACGTTTGCCGTAGGCTTTGGAATGCTCTTCGCGCTGGTCGGAACCTTTACCTACATCACGTTCCACCTGGCCGATGCGCCATTCCATTTGTCGACGGAAGCACTGAGCTATCTGTTTGCGATTTACCTGATCGGGCTGATCGTTACGCCTGCCGGCGGTTATCTGGTCACGCGCATCGGCATGCGCTCCGGCATCGCCTTTGCTATCGGCGCATGCCTGGCAGGTGCGCTCATTACACTCAGCCATTCGCTGTGGGTCGTGGTTCTTGCCGGGCTTGGACTGGTGTGCACCGGAGTCTTTATCGCGCAGGCCACGGCAAACAGCTTTCTGCGCGTTGCCGCTCCGGCGGGCGGACGCGCTTCAGCCGCGGGTCTCTACATCTGCTGCTACTACATCGGAGGCACTGTGGGTGGCGTTGTCCCGGCCTATGTGTGGTCGCTGGGCAAATGGCCGGCTTGCGTGGCGCTGATTGCGTGCTTGCTGGCCGTGACGCTGGTCATCGCACTCGTCGGCTGGCGCATGCCACGCGCGGAGCACCCCGCGTCATCCTGACAATGCGCCCACCGAACCGGTGGAGCTGCTTAATACCCCGCCGCCTTCCCAAAATCATGCCGGTCATCGTGGCCGCCTTCGAGTTCACCGGTTTTGGGATCAACCTCGATGCACTCGCCGTCGCTCCAGTGATGTCCAACCTTCACCGTATAACCCATCGCGCGCAGCGCTTCCGCCGTTGATTGCGGAAAGCCCGCTTCAAGAAACACGATATCCGGCAAGTACTGGTGATGGAAGCGCGGCGCATCCACCGCCTGCTGAATGTTCAAACCCTCATCCGCGGCGCTCAGAAAAATATTCGCAACCGTTGTAATAATGCGGCTACCGCCCGGCGACCCCAGCACGTAGCGCACCTTGCCGTCCTTCAGCACAATGGTTGGCGTCATGCTTGAAAGCGGGCGCTTGCCGGGCGCAATGGAATTCGCCGGCCCCTGAATCAGCCCATACATATTCGGCACGCCCTGCTTGGAGGCGAAGTCATCCATCTCATCGTTGAGCAGAAAACCCAACCCCTTCGCGGTCACCCCCGAACCGAACCCGTTGTTCAGCGTCGTCGTCACCGCGACCGCGTCGCCATTTGCATCCACGACCGAGAAGTGCGTGGTGTTCATGGATTCGTGATGGCGCACCTCGGCCATTGTGGGAGGTGGCGGCAGAAAGCCCGCAGGGCGCACCAGGTCCTTTGATGGCGTCGCCTTGTCGGGAAGAATCGTCGCGCTCCACGCTGCGGCATATTTCTTGCTGATCATCTGCGCGACAGGAATCTTTACATAATCCGGATCGCCCATGTAGTCGGTGCGGTCCATGTATGCGCGACGGTAGGCCTCAAGAATGTAGTGCATCTCCTGGGGCGAGCGGTCCGGCCACTTGCTTAGGTCATAGCCTTCAAGAATGTTCAGCGCCGTAATGAGGACGATTCCTCCCGACGACGGCGGTGGCGAACTGACAATGGTATATCCCCTGTACGTTCCAAAGACAGGCGCCCGCTCCTTGACGGTATAGTCCGCAAGGTCTTTCACGGTAATAATGCCGCCGCCCTTCTGAATGTCCTCAGCCAGCGTCTTTGCAATGCGCCCGTGATAGAAATCACTCGGGTCATTGGCAATGGTGCGCAGAGTCGCTGCCAGCTCCGGCCGCTTGAAGACCTCGCCTGCCTTATAAAAATCGCCGTCGCGTTGGAAAATGCGGTGTGACTCGGGAAATTTTGCCAGCAGCGGATCATGCAGCATCGCGGCCTCTTCTGCCGTGAGCACGTAGCCATCCGTCGCCAGGCGAATGGCCGGCGCCATCACCTGTTTGAGCGTGAGCTTGCCGTACTTCCTTTCCGCATATACCAGGCCGGCGACCGAGCCGGGCACACCGATGGACTTGTAGCCGACAATGCTCTCATCCGGCACAACGTTGCCCTTCGCGTCGAGATACATGTTCACCGTCGCGGCCAGCGGCGCGCGCTCGCGATAGTCAATAAAGGTGTCCTTGGTCTTGTGGTGGCCCTCGTTAAGGTGAATGAGCATGAATCCGCCGCCGCCGAGGTTGCCCGCAAATGGATAAACCACGGCAAGCGCAAAGCCTGTCGCGACAGCGGCATCCACCGCATTCCCGCCTTCCTTCAGGATCTGCACCCCGGCATCCGTGGCCAAATGGTGAATGCTGACCACCATCGCATGCCTGGTGCGAACCGGCTGCTCGTTCAGGTAATTCTGCGCATACAGTGGTGCGGCGCAGAGGCAGAGAGAAAAAATAAGAGAGCAAAGACGTCGCATCGTCTGACTAGTGTAATGGCAAGTCAGATGGCAGCGAGCACAAATGTGCGACTTGTGAGCCAGACATAGCGTGGTTATAAAACGTTTTTATTCGTAGCGCAGTGCCTCGATGGGATCGAGTGTCGCCGCCTTCCATGCCGGGTAAATTCCAAAGATAAGTCCAATGGCCAACGAAACCGTAAAACCGATGATCGTCCACAAGGTGGACATGGTGGCGGGCAAAAACGAAACGATAGTACGGACGAGGATCGTGACAATGGCGCCGAGAAATATGCCGATGATTCCGCCAATCGCGCATAGCGTCGTCGCCTCCATCGTGAACTGCACAAGAATATTGCGCTTCGTCGCGCCGATCGCCTTGCGAACGCCGATCTCGCGTGTGCGCTCCGTGACAGAGACCAGCATGATATTCATCACGCCCACTCCGCCCACCAGCAGACCCACGCTCGACACCGCAACCATAAAGATGGCCAACCCGCCGGTCAATTCCTTCCACAGCCGCGTAATAGAGTCCGGCGAAAAGATGGAGAAATTGTCCGGTTGCCAGCTGTGCACCTTGCGGCGGATGCGCAGCACGGCGCGCACCTCGTTCTCAACCAGGGCGCGGTTCTTCGGACTGTCGTACTTCACGCTCATCCACACGCCGTTGTTATTTATGTCTTCGGGATGGAGATGATAAAAGGTATTGAACGGAAACAGCGCTCGATTGTCGTCCGGATTCTTGCCGCCGCCAAATGCCTGCTTGAGCTTGTCGAGCACGCCGATCACAGTGAACATATCACCGTCGATCTCCACCTCTTTGCCAACGGCATTGCCATTGCCGAATAGCTTTTGCCATGTATCGTGTCCAAGAATGACGACATTGGCAGCGCGCTGGTCTTCGTCCTGGGTAAACATGCGGCCCTGGATGAAGTTGAGATCGGTGGTTTCCGCGAGGGTGGTCATATCGCCCTCAAGCATGACTCCCTGTGCAATCTTCTTGCCGTACCGCACGCCGATATTGCCAACCTGAAAGGTCTGGTCGACATGACGCTGACCGGCATTGGCCGCAATCACGTGTGGTAACCCCTGTAAGGCCTTGGCATCCGCCACGGTGAGCCTGGGCCGGGCCAGCATCTCCGGCGTGGGACGCACTCCGATCTGCAAATAGTAAATCCACAGCACATTCGAGCCGAGCGAGCTCACCCAGTTCTGCACGCTGTTGTTCAGGCCGCTGATGATCGACGAGATGGAAATGACGGTCGCCACGCCAATCACGATACCCAGAATCGTCAGGCCGGAGCGCAGCTTGTTGGCGCGCACTGTCTGCAACGCCATTCGGACCGATTCACCGCTGCTGCCGAGTCTCATGCGCACACCATCCTATAGCTCCGACCGCAGGGCCACAATGGGATCAAGCATGGCCGCCTTGTGGGCAGGATAAACGCCAAAGAACACACCGATCCCGCCCGATACAAAAACTGCGAGCAGCACCGACCAGAGCGCGATTTCCGATGGAAAGCTGAAAATAGCCGTGACCAGCTTTGCCGCTCCCGCGCCGACAAGAATCCCGAAGAAGCCGCCAATCAGTGACATGGTCCCAGACTCAATCACGAACTGCAGCAGCACATCTCTTCTGCGGGCGCCCAGTGCCTTGCGAATGCCGATCTCGCGCGTACGCTCAGTCACTGAGACAAGCATGATGTTCATAATCACAATGCCGCCGACCACCAGAGAAATGCTGGCCACTCCAATCACAACGAACACGAATGTTGAGCTGATGCTCTTCCACAAACCAACAAATGTCTCATTGGTCGAAAGCGTGAAATCGTCCGGCTGGCCCACCCGGTCATGTCGCAGCGAGCGCAGAATTACCGTTGCTTCGTTTGAAGCGCGTTCCAGCCGCGCACCCACTCCCCCGGCTTTCACGTAGATTGTGACGCTGTCGCCGGTGCCATAGGTGTGCTGATACGCAGTGATGGGCACAGCCACATAGTTGTCCTGGCTTTGCCCCAGCGTGGTTCCCTGGCGCTCGCCGACTCCGATGATGGTGTACGGCTCTCCGTCTACCCGAACCTCTTTGCCTAGCGGATTCACATTAGGCATCAGATTATGCACAATATCGTAGCCCACAATGCAGACGCGCGACGCGTAGCGCTGGTCCGCGGGGACAAAGCTGCGGCCCTGCACGATGTTCAGGTTGGAAATGCCGGGCATGTTCCAGGTCCATCCGCGAATGTCGGTGTTGTCGCTAGAGTGGTTGCCGTAAATCACGTGCCCTGCGGTGTTCAGCAGAGCCCCTACGCTTTCGCAGCTCCTGCATTCCTGCTGAATGGCATAGTAGTCCGCCATGTCCAGCTTCTTGCGTTGCTGGTATTTCAGGTATTCGCTATAGCTGAAAATGACTGGCGGCTGCTTGCTCAGCGTAAAGACATCGGCCCCGTAACCGTAGACCTTGGTCGCCACGTACTGGTTCACTCCGTTGCTAAGGGTGATCACGGCGATAACGGACGATACGCCGATAACCACTCCGATGAGCGTAAGCACGGAGCGCAGCTTATTGACCCAGAGGGACTGGAGGGCGACTTTGATCGCTTCTTTGAATTCCATTGGCGTTTCAGCCTGGCTGGCAACTTTCACTTCAATGGTAAGCGCCAAGGGGACCAGCCGCATAGGCAAACCTCCGCGCTCACCTCAACATACGCAGGGAACCGCCCCGCGGTTCCCCGGAATGTCCGGCTGGGCGTTTGAGGCGATAGGCAACGGCCAAAAAGCGCCGCGGCAACTACTTGTAGCTTCTCTGGTAGGTGCGGGTCATGCGGTCGTGCCAGCCCAGGCGGTCGTCATCCAGGAAGGCCCAGAGGATACCAAGCCCCAGGGGAAGAATCGCAAGAAACGTAGCTGCGACCCGGCGCTGCATGGTTTTGCGGTCGGGGTTTTCATTGTCGAAGGTGCATAGGGCGATCCTGGCGTAGCGCATGCCTGGAGTGCTCTCGGCATAGGTGAAAAAAAGCCACTGGTAGAGTCCCGCCAGGCCGGCCAGCGCGAGGCCCGCGGCCACCATGGCCGGCTTGCCGGTTGGCGGATGTATGGTGCATGCCACGAAGACCAGAACAAACAATAAAAATGCGCACAACACCAGCGCCGAATCCACAATGGCTGCCATGGCGCGGTCCTCCATTGGGGCAACCTGCAACGGCAGCAGGTCTGCCGGCAGCCCCATGCGCTCCGCGGACGCGGCGTTTAGGGTTCTTCCTTTGGTGGCGCGGGATGAAAACGGCCTTTCCTCATCATCGGAGAAGCTCTGTTTGTCCGGCATGGATACACCTGTGGCTTCTGAGGCAGCGCGCAGCTCCGCCTCAGCAATGCGAGGCGCGGCATCTAGGCGGATGGAGGTCCACTCCGGCAGCACCGGCGGCTCATCTGCAGCGGACACGGCCGCGGGCTGATGTGAGATGTTCTCCGGTTCGACCTCAAAGATGCGAAGCTGGGCCTTCTCTGGCTGTGCGCCTGTCTCGCGAAGCGGACCCTCTGCGAGACGCGGACGCGCTTTGCGGGCAGCCACCAGCTCGCGCGGGAACTCAAGCACGCGGGCGGGCAGAGGCTGGGCGGGAGCAACCAACGCTTCCTCGAACGGATCGACGATTTGAGGATACGGCTCGACTGCTGTCTGCGGCCGTCCGGGTTGGGGCGGCGTAGAGCGGCGCGAGGCCGGAAGCGATGCAGGGTCAACATGATATTGCGGCACGCCGTTCGCTGGCGAAGTGAAAATACGTGCAGCGGTCGCCTCTTCCGCCCGTCGCTCGCTCTGCTGTCTATGTTCGTTGAGTCCGGGTCCGTTGAGTCCGGGCTCGTTAAGGTCCAGGTCTGAGGCGGGATCAAGGCCGGCCCACAGAACATCCGTAAATACTTGCGCTGCCTCCTGCGCCTCTCGCGCCGCCTGCGCGGCGGCCTCTGCCGCGCGGGCAGCTTTTGCGGCTTCGGCAGCCAGCGCTTCGCGGTAGGTCGGGGTCTTGGCGTAGCGTGCCGCGACCCGCGCAGCAACGCTTGCGGTTCGTGCATTGGGCGCGGCAGCTTCCATGCCCGGCAGCTCTGCTTGTTGCTCTTTGAAGGCTCCGCGGCGTTTGCGATGTGCGCTCACACGATCGCTGATTTCTTGTTTCCAGGCAGGCAAATCGTCGGCAGTAGCGGCAAGTTCTGCAGGATGGGATGAAATGCTCAACTGAATTCCTCGTTTCGAATAGGTGCTGCTGCCGGATCATCCCTTTCGGGTTCGTCCGAGCTTGTTGTCTAACCTTGGAAAGGATTGCGAAGAGGCGGAGACTCTTCTCGATGGACGCGCGTCTATACACGTATCCTGGCTCCAGATACGCGTGCGAGAAACGTTTTGTCGAACCAGAGCAGCGCACTTTCACCGGGAGGAACCCTGTTGGAGCTTTGCTATCCTTAAGTTGCCCCGCGCGATGAGAGCCCGCATCTTTTTGTGTACCACGCTGCTTATGCTATGTCATCAGCAGCTTTGGTCCCAGGCAGTAACGAAGCAGTTTCCTCCTGCGTCCACTGCGGTTCCGGCAAACGCTGCGCAGCAGCAGACCTCCGGGCTGGAGCATGCCAGTTCATCGCAGACAGCAGCTGAAGACCTGCCCGACGCGCCAGTTCCTGAGAGCGCTCTGCCCGTCGCGCATGTGGTCCCTCAACCGCCGCAGGGCGTCCCGGTCCGGATCGAGGCCGAGACACAGACCTTCGCAAAAACCCCGAAGGGGAACATCTATACACTCTCCGGCCATATCGTCATCCACTACAAGGACTACGTTGTCTCTGCCGACCGGGCGACCTTTAACCAGACCACCTCCGACGTGGTCGCCGAGGGACATCTGCGCTTGGATGGCGGCCCAGATAATGCGCACCTTCTGGCTTCGCACGGGACCATGAATCTGAACGCGCACACCGCGCACCTGTTCGACGTGACTGGGACGCTGGGCCAGGGACAAACAGCCGAGGTCAAAACAGTCACCAATTACCTTCCCGGCCAGGGTGCGATCACGCAAAATCGAATGGTCCTTCGTTCCCCAAACCCCTTTGCGGTTTCCGCGAGGGAGCTGTTTCAGCTCGGGCCGCGCAGCTATCGCGTCGTCGACGGATCGATCACTTCCTGCCAGCTTCCGCACCCTGATTGGGTGCTGGTTGCCCATGACTTCTTTCTGGATAATGAAATCGCGCGCGGCAAAAACAGCCTGTTCGAGTTGCAGGGCCTGCCTGTGGTCCACAAGGTGCCGGTGTTCTATCTGCCGTATGTAACCCACGCGGTAAACAGCAATTCGCGCCAAAGCGGGTTTGAGATTCCCATCATCGGAAACGACACCACAAAAGGACTGATCCTCGGCGAGGACGTTTACTTCGTGCTGGGGCGCAGCGCGGACCTCATGGTCGGCGCCCAATACTTCTCCAAGCGCGGCTTCGCGCCCACGGCTATGTTCCGCTACCGGGGCCGTGGACTCGACTTTGCGAATTTCGGGTTCAATAGCCTGCTTGACCGGCTGCCCGGAACCGAAAACCAGGGCGGCGCGGACATTCTGTTTGACGGGCGGCGCGACTTCACGCCGGAAGCACGCATCGTGTCGGACATTGAGTACCTGAGTTCCTATGTCTACCGGCAGGAGTTCGAGGATAATTACGCGGTCGCCATCAACTCTGAAGTGAAGTCGCAGGCCTTCATTGCACATTCCCACCGTGGACTGGCTGAGAGCATGACCTTCAACCGTTATCAGAGCTTTGAGAGCAGTTCCGGATCCACAACTGGAGAGCAGGAGATCAGGATCCTGCATATTCCTACCATTCAGTTCGATGGCGTGGACCAGTACCTCGTCGGCTCGCCTCTCATGTGGGGCTTCAACGCCAGCGGAGACGCACTCTCCCGCACTGAACCGGGCTTCCAGACATCGCGCTATGTGCCGCGCTTCGATCTTCACCCGCATATAGCGCTGCCAGTGCACCTGGATGGCTGGACACTGCGCCCGGTTGTTGGGGTACGCGACACGTTCTACGCCAAGAGCCAGAATCCCGGACCGCTGGGTGAGGTCCCCAGTGAGCGCGACGCTACGCTGAACCGCAAGGACTTTGAAGCCGGTGTGGATCTTCGCCCGCCCGCAATTGAGCGCGACTTCTCGCCTCCCTGGCTGGTGCATCTCCTCGGGTCTGAGGTCCGGCATACCATTGAACCCGACGTGCAATATCGTTACGTGGCAGGCATCGACAACTTCGACTCCGTCCTGCGCTTCGACTCTATCGACGTAGCCAGCGATACCAGCGAGCTCGACTACTCGCTGACGCAGCGGCTTTTTCTGCGGCATCTCCGTCTGCACCCCTGCAAGGGCGATGAAGCGCTGGGGCCGGACACAATGTGCGGCGGAAATACCGTGAACTGGCTGACCTGGCAAGTGGCCCAGAAATACTTCTTCGAACCAGATTTTGGTGGCGCGGTCACGCCTGGTACCCGCAACGTTCTGGATACGACGCTTGATCTGACCGGAGTGGCTTTTCTTGGACGCCCGCGCAATTATTCTCCAGTGATCTCGCGGCTGCACTGGCAAACTACCTCTGCGACCGATCTTGAGTGGGATGTCGATTATGACACCAAGCATGGACGCCTGGACGCAAGCAATCTCTTCACGTCGTACAAACACGGCGACTTCACCTTCACGCTTGGCGACGCGCACCTGCACACTTTACCCGGAGCAAAGCCGGCAAGTGTGACTTCATCGCTCCAGACCGGTACTGCTTCAACGCAACCAGAGGTCGATTTCAATCAGCTTCGCCTGGCGGTGGTTTATGGCAGCTCCGTCAAACGCGGCCTTAGCGTAGGCGCAAATACAGGGTACGATTTCACGCTGGATCGAACGCAATACCTCGGCGTGCAGACCAGTTATAACTGGAACTGTTGCGGGTTGAGCTTTGAGGTGCGCCGGTACGCGCTTGGAACCGTACCCGAGCATACGACCTATCTCTACAACTTCACGCTCGCCAACGTAGGAACAGCAGGCAGCCTCTCCTGGGCAACACGCGTCTT